>JBFYMY010000281.1:0-3088 GCA_041304645.1 Thermoplasmatales archaeon | reverse complement strand
ATTAAGGAATTCGGTCCCAAGACCCCAAGGGGGTTCAGATCCCTGCGTAACATTACTTTCTTCGAAATATTGAACTGGGACCACATTATCCGATGTAACATCAATTTCCCAGGTCTTGGAAAAACCTGGCTTCATAACGATAATACAACGGTTTTCCCGACCTTTTCTTCCTGGAGATCGTTGTAATTATGAAGGAAGAAAAAGAGCCACCAGAGGGATTTGAACTTCCGGAAAATCATAGATTTTCCTCATCTTGGGACCTCTGCTGATCGCACTGCAAACGAGGTCCCAAGACCCCAAGGGGGTTCAAATCCCTGCGTAACATTACTTTCTTCGAAAGTAAAAGGAAAGCCACCAGAGGGATTTGAACCCCCGACCTGCTGATTACAAGTCAGCCGCTCAACCGGGCTAAGCTACGGTGGCAGTTGTTCATAACACCCTGGGGATGGAAGTGACTTACTTGAAGTTTTTGGCACATCACTGCGGTCGGGAAAGCCCGTTCAGGGGGAACTTCTCTTTGGACCGCTTGAGGGCAGTTATGACCGGCATCTCCTGGCCAGTCAGATAGCTTATCAGAGCCCCCCCCCTCCGGTCGATACATGACCGATATTGGTCAGTTTCAACTGTTTTATGACCTGGTTCGTCTCCCCACCCCCCATCACTGAATACCCCTTGGAATCGTTTATGGCCCTGAAGAGCTCGAAGGTCCCCTCCGAGAACTCTGGCTTCTCGAAGACCCCCGCCGGACCGTTCGCTATTATCGTCATTGCCTCCTTCAGAATGTTCGAGAACTTGGCGATGGTCTCGAGGTCGATATCCTGTATGGGATGGGCTGCCGGTAGCTGTCCAAGGGTGACCCTCACCCTCTCACCGTCCTTGTTCACGGCCATGTCCTCGGGGTAAAGGACCTTCTCGGGATGGTGTTCCAGGACCCTCTTGCACTTTTCCAGGAGGGCATCGCAGTCGGGCACCTCGGACCTTATGAAGTTCACATTGGGTATCCCAAGGTCATAGCCCGCTGCCCATTGGAACATGGACCCCACCACCCCGACCGTCAGCAGCTTGTCTATGATGCCCGAATCGAGCAGATGCTCTCCTACCTTGATGGAATCGTCCACTTTGAGACCGCCCAGCAGGGCGATAGAGGGTCTGGCGGGTTCTTCCATCACCCTTACAAGTGCCCTCAGCTCGTTCTCCATGCTGGGTCCGGCGCAGCTCGGTATCGAACCGCAGAATCCAACAAGGGTAGGTTGTGCCCTGTGGACCGCCGAGAATGCATCGTTAACGAAGAAATCACAGACCTTGGAAAGCACCTTGACTATGTGGGTCCGCTCCTGGGTCTCTATTGGCGAATCGTCAAGATCGACATCCTCGGCGAAGAACCTGGTGTTCTCAAGGAGGATGATATCCCCCTTCTTCATGTCCTTTATACCATCCACAACCTGGGAGTTGAACAGGCCGTCCATGAACCTGACCTCCCTGTCGAGTGACTTCGAGAGCGCTTTTGCATGGGCGGAAAGGCTCGTGAAATCCTTCTTCCCTGGTCTCGACTGGTGGGCGAGCAGGACCAGCTTGCATGCTGGCAGCTTCTTGATGGAACGGGCGTGTTCCTCTATCCTCTTCATCGACAGTATCTCCCCGGTATCGGGGTTTATGGGGGAGTTCATATCCACCCTCATCAGGACCGTTCTGTCCTCTAAGGGAAGGTCCTTGGTCGTATAGAAGGGAAGGAGCATGGGGGCACCGCAGCCTGAACGATGGGGGGATTTAAATCCTTTTTTACTTGAGGCCACCCCCCCCAAATCAGAATGGACCATTGAAAGGTTAAATACGGAAAGAGGACTTATGGGAAAATGCATCCCAGGTGGATACTATGGAAAGCGAGGGAGCAACGGGGGCCCATGCACTGGACCTCAAGGAGAACCTGGTCAGGAGGGCCTTGGCCCTGACCATAGACCATACCATTCTCTCGGTAGTAACCACGCTTTTGGCAGGGTTCATAATCGCCGGGATATTCTTCGGCAATCCTCTAGCTGTCTTCTTCGGGTTGCCCGCAGGCTTCCTACTCCGCTCTTCCAACTCCATGGGCGCCGATCCGCATCCAATGATATACATGATCGCTCTCACAGTGGTCTTCTTCATCCTTTCCCTTCTCTACTTCTCCTTCTTCGATTCCAACGGAAGGAGGACACCTGGCAAGACGGCCATGCATCTGGAGGTCCTTACCGAGGAGGGCTACTTCCCCGGGTTCGTTGCGGTCATGAAGAGGACACTCCTCAAATCCATCTCCGGGGCCATAGGGGGATACTTCCTGGGCTTATTTGGTGCGGGTCTGGCCATGGGAGTGGCTTCCTTCTTCGACCTTAGATCGTCCCCTTCCAAGAAGGGCGACCTGAGGCAGCGCCGCTCTGAGATATGGGCTGGAACAGTCGTCCTCCTTGAAGATGAGGACGTTCCATTCGGTTCCATCTCCGGTTTCAGCGGGGATTGGAAGAAGGGGAAGGAAGAGAGGGAGAGCCGGCGTATCAAGCTCCCATCCTTCAGCAGAGGGGATAAGGTCCCCGGTGCTGAGAAGAAGAGGATGAGGTTGTTCTCTAAGAAAGAAAAGGTACCGGATGGGACGGAACCAAAGAAGGACAAGGAAGAAATGGTCCCCGTTCCCCCTCAAGAAGAGGCAGATAAGACCCCACCTATCGATAGCACCCGCTCCAAGGAGCTGGAAAAGGAGGAGGCGGTCCTCAGATTGATGCTCGATCTCGATATTGACGAGAACAGGGCTAGGGCGCTTGCTGATTCTGGCTACCGCAGGAAAGAGGACCTTGCCGATGCCATCCCGCAGGACCTATTGATGGTCAAGGGCATCAACCCGACCCTGGCGAAGAGGATCATCGAACGGTCAAGGACACCCTCGCCGGAATGATGACTCTCTGCCCTTACAGGACCCTCCCCATCTGATTTTATATAGGGATTGATGCTTCGAGGGGCGAAAGCGTTCACAACCAGGCATGGGCCGGTAGATCAGCTCGGTAGATCGCCTGCTTCGCAAGCAGGAGGCCTCGGGTTCAAATCCCGACCGGTCCACTTTATT
>JBFYMY010000280.1:0-4024 GCA_041304645.1 Thermoplasmatales archaeon | reverse complement strand
GGGGAATGAACATGACAACAAGGTCGAGCGAGCTGTTCACAAGGGTCCGTTCCGGCATGGGCGGGGTCATAATCGGGTACAGGGACATAATCGAGGACCTTCTCATAGGCCTTGCCGCCGGTGGGCATATCCTGCTGGAAGGGGTTCCCGGTGTGGCCAAGACCACGCTTGCCAAGACCTTCTGCGTGCTGACGGGATTGAAGTTCAAGAGGGTACAGTTCACCCAGGACCTGCTGCCCTCCGACATAACCGGACATTATTTCTTCAACCAGAAGAAACAGGAGTTCGAGTTCAGGCCCGGACCCATTTTCGCCAATGTCGTCCTCGCGGACGAGATAAACAGGGCCCCCTCCAAGACGCAGTCGGCCCTTCTCGAGGCGATGGAGGAGAAGCAGGTGACGGTCGAGGGGACGACCTTCAAGCTCAACGAACCGTTCCTGGTCGTAGCGACCATAAACCCCATAGAGCTCGAAGGGGTCTATACACTGCCCGAGGCCCAGCTCGACAGGTTCATGATCAAGGGAAGGATGGACTACCTTGCGGACGATGATGAGCTCAAGCTCCTGGAGATGAAGAACGGGAAATGGAAGGACACATTGGTCACACCATTGAACGAGGACCTGTACGGGACGCTGACCAAGGAGATAAGGACCTGCAGGGCCGATGCTTCCATCCTGAGATACATCCGGGACATAGTCAAGGAGACCAGGAACGACCCCCTGATAGTACTTGGCGCGAGCCCCCGTGCCGCGGAGCTGGTCCTCTACGCCTCCAAGGCCTCGGCCATTCTGAACGGGAGGGACTACGTGGTCCCGGACGATGTCAAGAAGGTCTGCAGGAAGATGCTGCCCCACAGGCTCACGTTGTCCATGGACAGCGAGCTCGAGGGGACGACATCATACCTTGTTCTCGAGAAAGTGCTTAACAGGGTAGAGGTCGTCAAGGCCTGAGGTGATCGCATGGACCCTGTTCCCTCACCATTCTTGGCCTACGATATCAGGGGCATGGTCCCCACACAGCTGAACGAGGAGCTAGCCTTCGATATAGGGCTCGCATACTGTGATGTTGTGGGGGCCAGAAGCACGGTGGTGGGCAGGGACATAAGGCTATCGTCCCGGAGCCTCGCTGAGGCGCTGATGGACGGATTGAGCGAAGGCGGCTCGGACGTTCTCGACATAGGGCTGTGCGGGACGGAGATGGTCTATTTCGCCACTCCTTACCTCGGGGCCGATGGCGGGATAATGGTGACGGCATCCCACAACCCCCGGGACCATAACGGGTTCAAGCTGGTTAGGAGGGGTTCGGTCCCCATACACGGCGGGAACGGACTGTTCGATATCAGGGACAGGTCGATGTCGGGTCCCCTCATTAGGTCCAGACAGAAAGGGAAGGTCCTTGAGAAGGATATCACCGGACCTTACCTTGACAAACTGGTATCCTTCCTTGGTGACAGGACCTCCATCTCCGGCTTCAAACTGGCGGTCGACCCAGGGAACGGATGCGCAGGACCCGTAATGTCCCGGCTCGAGGAGAGGCTGGACCTTGACCTTGTCAAGGTCAGGTTCGAACCTGACGGCTCCTTCCCTTCCGGAGTGCCCAATCCCATACTGCCCGAGAACAGGAAGGAGGTCACAGGAGCGATGATGAGGTCGGGGGCGGATGTCGGGATAGCCTGGGACGGTGATTTCGACAGATGCTTCCTGTTCGACGAGAACGGGGCCTTCACTGAAGGGTATTACATAGTCGGTCTTCTGGCCCGAAGGATGCTCGAGGGGATGCCCGGGGGAAAGGTCGTGCACGATACCAGGCTCGTCTGGAACACCAGGGAGCTTGTATCAGAGGCCGGAGGGGTCCCTCTCATGAACCGGACGGGACATGCCTTCATCAAGGACAGGATGAGGTCGGAGGACGCCGTTTACGGCGGTGAGATGTCGGCACATCATTATTTCAGGGATTTCTACTACTGCGATACCGGGATGGTCCCATGGCTATTGGTGCTCGAGATCATGGCCAGACAGGGAAAGGGTCTCTCGGAACTTCTGGGAGGGATGCAGGCCAGGTACCCCGTCAGCGGCGAGATCAACCGGAAGGTGGCAGACCCTACGGCCGCCCTGAGGAGGGTTGAGAGCCGTTTCGGCAGCGGGGCCATCTCCGTTGACCTCATGGACGGGGTCAGCATAGAGCATGAGAGGTTCAGGTTGAACGTGAGGGCCTCCAACACCGAAGCGCTTCTCCGGTTGAATGTCGAGACCCGAGGGGACAGGGAGCTTCTTGGAACTGTCACTGAGGAGGTACTGTCCCTCATCGAGATGAGGTCATGAGCGCTTTTTAATTCACCCTATGGGAAAGATTTATCCATCATAAGGTCATATCATTGAAGGGGAAAGTACCCCTTGGACATTATTTGAACCAATAGGGGACAGAAGCGGAAAAGGTGCACAGACGATAATACATGGTCGTAAGATAATGATGATTTGATACGGGGATGGAAATAATGAAGATATTGGTGAATGAGAATTGGATAGACCTTGAATCTCCCATTTACATGTCAGAGGAACAGAGGGCTAGGTTCATAGGTTTCCTCAGGGAGAACTTCGGAGAGGTCGGCGTCCTGGAGATAGAGGAGGCCACCAAGGAGTTCGGACCTAGGGAGGTCGTGATGAAGGAATGGACCGATGCGGACCTGCTCGAGCTCCTGAGCTCCAAGGAGAACGACGTCCTTGCCAGGGAGATGGACAGGACCATCATGAGCATCAAGATGAAGAGGGGCTCCTTCGTTCCGAACTTCTGGAAGTGGATGAAGGACAACGGAAGGACCTCGCCCATGGACCTTCGGATGGTCCGCGATTTCATGCGGGAGGTGTACGGCAGATGAAGGTCCTTGTAGGCAACAACGGGAACATCGACCTTGACGGTCCCGTGGAGATGAACAGGAAGCAGAGGAAGGCCTTCTTCGAGCTGATGAGGGACATGTTCGCCGTGGTCCAAGAGGAGAAGAGCAACGTGGTCCGCTTCGAGAGGCTCGGGAACAAGATGTTCCTTCGTCAATGGGAGCCGGAGGAATATGCACTGCTCCTTGAGATCGAGGACACGAAGATCATATCGGAGAAGCTGGGCAGGTCCTGGATGAGCGTTGATATAAAGAGGGGCGAGTTCTTCTCCAATTTCATGATATGGGTGCAGAGGAAGGGTAAGAACATAATAGACGACAATATCACAACTCTCATAGAGGAGTTCCTCAAGGAGAAGGAGAACGATAAGTTCCTGAGGAAGGAGAAGAAGAAGCTCGCTAGGCAGAAGAAGAAGGAGATAAGGGCCCTTGAGGCACGGATAGAGAACATCAGGTCCCCCACGAACAGGAGGAGGCTCGAGATAATAAGGAGCATGAGGAAGGACCTGGACATAGAGGCGGTCATCAACGAGGAAGTGGCGAAGGTGCAATCGGAGATAGACTGCATAAAGATAGAGCTTGGAGAGGCTTGAGCCATCTTAGATCAACTGCTCTCGGACGGCCCGCTCCATGATGGAAATGACCCTTGAATGGTCCGGAACGGACCCTATGAGCGGACCGAGCTCGGTCTCCCATGTCCTAAAAAGACCTTGACATCTTTTTAGGAGCTCGTTCGTGTCGAACATTATGCCGTAATATCCCAGTTTGTTCTCTATGACATCCCTTCTCAGGGGGACGCCCCTTTCTAACATCATCGAGGCGTCAAAGAGGTCCCTGGGCCTTTTCCGGGTCATCAAAGCACGAATCTTTTCAGAGAGGACCTCTTCCGGGTCCATCACAGGAAAGAAATAGGGCAGTATCTCAGGGTATATGGGAGTGAACTCCCTGACCACCGGGCCCATGACCGGTCTCTCCCTGTGGCTTATGTCTAGAACTATGGAGCAGTGGACCCCGCCCTTATCAAAGAGAGGACCCTCCACCATGAACCTGGCACTGGTAGCGTTCCCTTTTTCGGAGACCTTGTCGTAATGTGCCATGTGTCCGTAGGTCCGTACCGCTCCTACGCATCCGTCA
>JBFYMY010000279.1:0-10373 GCA_041304645.1 Thermoplasmatales archaeon | reverse complement strand
GAGGAGGATAATATCTATAGGGCCTATCCCACGATGGAGCTTGATATAGGTACCAGGTTCGACATTAACATCTCTGTCAGGGCCACAAGTTATAGATTGAACTACCAGGTCCATGCCACCGACGAGTCCGGTAATCCGATACCTTCCGAATGGGTTCAGGTCCAAGTCATAGATGTGCTCGATCCTGTCGTTTGGGAATTGGATCGAGATAGAATCTGCAACGATGGGATGAACTCGCTCTCGTTCCATGTGGAGGACAATATCATGGTGGAAGGGATCTCCATAGTGCTCTCCATGGATGGTGGGGAGCAGGAGACCATAAAGGAGTTCACCCTTACAAAGACCGCTTGGACGGTGAGTTTCAACATACCCCCAGATGTGGAGGTCCTATCATACAATCTGACTGCTTGGGATAGAGCAGAGAACACGATCTATTTGGATGAGGAGATACCTGTCAGTGACTCATCATATCCAGTGGTCCAGTATTACAGTGAACTGGACCCGGTCACTGGATCGAAATATACCATAAGGCTCAGCATCACGGACAACAAGGGATTGGACACAGGCTTCCTTGAATGGGGCTATAATGACCGGCTTAAGAAGAACATTACAGGTATAGTAATGGATCTGGACATAGGATATGTTCCGGAGGATGCCCAAACATTAGATGTCCGGGTCGGAGCAAGAGATATCCATGGTAATTGGAGGATACTGAATTTCACCTGGAATGTCATCGATGGCACCCCTCCGGTCGTGAGCTTGGATGATTCGACCCTCTTCACCTCCCAGGTGTTCCTGGTCCCTGTACTGTCGAGCGATAACCGTTTTGTTGCTAAAAGTGAGGTCAAATATCATTTGAATGATGACAGTGGTCTCTACTATGCAAGCCTCCTCAACGGGAGCTACGTCATTGAGGTCCCGGAGGGCGCTCTATCCATCACGGTCATCTTCACCGCGTGGGATAAGGCAGGGAACATGGCCGCCGTGGAAAAAGGGTTCATAGTCCTTGACGGGACACCTCCCACCATAGACGACATCGACATATCCATGAGGTCTGGGAAGGAAGCGGTCTTCAATGTGACGGTCAAGGACAATAGGGGTATCGGTTCGGTCTGGCTCCTGGTCTCATGGGATGAAGGTACGCTCAATATCACTTTGGATGAGGTCGTCAACTTCAGATACAGAACCGTCCTCGAACTTCCATCAATGAACATCACCTACCAGGTCGGAGCTGTAGACACAGCAGGCAATGTTCACATAGGGAAGGAAAGGACCTTTGTGGCCTCTTTCCCGGAAGAGGAAGGAGATCACCTCTTGTGGGTCATCATGGTCATTACGGTTTTTTTGCTCCTGGCCATCACATTGACCGTCCTATTGGTCCTTAGGAGAAGGGAGGAGCGTCCTTTGACGCCCGATGAACTGCTTACATTAAGGGATATCAAGACCCACTTCGGAGTTGGTTCTTCCAAAGAGGATATGGACTGTTACAAGGTCCTTGGTGTAAAGAGGCATGCCCGCGAGAAGGAGATAAGGAGAAGGTACAGGGAGCTAGCCCAACAGCATCATCCGGACAGGATGGGAATAGGGAATACCAGGTCCAAAGAAATGGTCCGGATAAACTGCGCCAGGGACATACTCCTCGACAGAGAGAAGAGGAAGGTCCTGGATAAGTATCTGAAAAAATAAAAAAGGGGGAGTGGGAAAACCCACCCCCCCCGGATGCGAAATGATATCTCTCTTAACCGAACAGGGCACCAAGGCCGGCCATGGCCTCTTCCTCGGTGGGTCCTGCCTCTTCCTTCTTCTCTTCCTTCTTGTGTTCCTTTGCAGGAGCAGCGGAAGCTGCGGGAGCAGCTGCTACCGGGGCGGCAATGGCGGTCTTCATGGCCTCCTCGATGTTGACACCATCAAGGGAGGTCACGACAGCCTTCACCCTGGCGGCCTGGACCTCGATCCCGGCAGCCTCGAGGACCTTCGTGATATGGGCCTCGTCGATCTTCTTCCCGGCAGAGTGCAGTAGTAGGGCACCGTATATGTATTCCATTTTCTTACCTCCTTTTTTGATCTTTCTATCTCCTTTCTACCCGAACAGGGCTCCGAGACCGGCAACGGCATCATCTTCGGACACCTTCTCCGGTTCGTCCTTCTTCTCCTCGGCCTTGGCCGCGCCCTTTACGGGTGCGGCCGGGGCGGTGCTTGCGACCGCAGCCCCTGCGAGCAGGGCCTGGAGGTCCGAATCCAGCGCATCGGCGCTCATGAGCTGCGCCAGCGCCAGCATCCCTCCGTAGGCCTTGGAGAGGATGAGGCTCGCCGAACCCTTGTTCACAATGCCGGCGAACACTGCCAGGCTGAGTGCCTGCATCCTTGCCTTCTGTATGAGCGGTACTGCCGTGAGCGGTGTCGCATAGGCCGTGAACACGGCGAGATTGAACGCGGACTGGATGCCCGTCGTCAGGTTCGTCCTGTATGCGTCAAGGTCTATGTCAAGGTCCTTGGGCTGGTACAGCAGCCCGTCCTCGTATGCGCCGTCAACGGTTATCCCGGCGCTGAAGGGGAACACCTCAAGCTTGGTCAGGACCTGCGCCAGCTCCCTGGAGATGACGGCACCTTTCTTGACCGGGGTGGCCTCCTTCTTGATCATGACCTTGCCCTTGTCGATGGAGGCGGGTATCCCCACCTTGCCGAGCTCGCCGACTATGGGGCCCGGAGGGAACGAGGTCTCCCCGGCCTTTATGACTATGTCGTGGGGTGCTACCTCTCCACCCTTGGCGGGCATGGGCTGGACGTTCGAAGCAAGGACCTTGAAGAGCTTGAAGGGGTTCATATCGGTCCCTATGATGGCGGCCTGCCCATCCATGTGCTCGGCCAGGGCCTCTATGCCCTTCTTCTCAGCCTTCGCCCCTTCCAGAGCGAGCTTTATGAGGGTCTTCTTGGCGACCAAGAGCTTCATATCGCCCCTGAGCCTGGACCTGATGGACTGGAGCTGGGCCCCGGGGATCCGGTCTATCCTCACGATGGCCACGGTCCTGTTCCCGGATATGATGTCCTGGAGTTCCTGGACGGTCTCCTTCTTCCATTCTGCTACGTGGGCCATCTTCCTCACCTCAGCTCCAGCTTGACGGCCGGGCCCATCGTCGTCTTGACGTAGGCCGTGTGGATGTTCATTAAGCCCCTTTCAAGCTTGCCCTTGATCCTGTTCAGGACAGCTTCTACGTTCTCGGCCAGGTCCTCGGCGGTCATGTCGCTGGTCCCTACCGGGACCTGGAACGTCCTCCGGTCCTTGGAGCGGACCTTGACCGTCTTCCTGAGATTGGCGACCGCGATGGCAGGGTCGGAACCGGGCGGGATGGGCTTTGGCATCTTTCCCCTGGGACCAAGGATCACACCAAGGCTCTTACCTACCCCTGCCATGAGTGGTGCCTCGGCTATGAAGAAATCTATGGCCTCCACCTGCTTCTTGGCCTTGACCTTGTCGCCGGCGAGCTTGGGGATCTCCTCGGAGGGTATCACAAGGTCCGCAACGGCCCTGGCCTTTGCCTGCATCTCGGAAGATGCGAAGATACCGACCTTCAGGGGCTTTCCCCTGCCATTGGGCAGTACGACGTCCTCGGACACACGGTTCTTGGGATTGGTGAGGTCAACGTCCTTGAGATTTATCGCTAGCTCAAAACTCTCCTTGAAGTTCCTCTTGGGGGACCTCTCGAGCGCTTCCTTGACTGCCTTCAATATCGATTCGTCGGCCATTTAATCACCTCGTGTAGTTGGACGGGGGCTGCCCGGTCAAGGACAGTGCCCCTCCTACATCGGATGTCATCAGACCCGGTTCATTCCGGGCCGAGGAGGGCGGTATACTGGCCCTCATTTATAAGCTTTGTCACCTCTTTGGGGTCCTTCCCGTCCACGCTGATGTGGAGGGAGACGCAGGTGCCCAGGACCTCTTTTACGGCCTCCTTGAGCGCTATGGAGAGCATGGAGCCCCTCTTCATCCTGGCCACCTTGACGGCCTTCTCGAAGGACAGGTTCACAGTAGTCTTCTGTGTCATGTCCCCAGGCAACTTCTCCAATCCCAGCTCCTGCATGATCAGGGAGGATGTCGGGGGCGTTCCAACGGTTATGGTGAAGTCCTTGGTCTTAGGGTCCACTATCACCGTTACGGGGACCTTCATACCGGCAAAATCCTTCGTCTTCTGGTTTATCTCCCCAATTATCTTCCCTATGTTCACTCCCAGCGGGCCCAGCGCGGGGCCCAGGGGGGGACCGGCGGAGGCTTTGCCCCCATCGACCAGAACCTCGACCTTTTCTACCATCGGAACACTGCTCCTTTTAAAAGCCAACAGGCTTTTGCAGGGCGAAAGAGGTCTTCATATTAAAATATGTAGGATGGGAGATGACCCCATGGTCGGTCCAGTGCATATATATGGTCAGGAACATGAAAAGATTATAATCGAGCAGGTCATGGTGCCTCTATGGGACGCTGGAAGGAAAGGAAACGAACGGCGCTCAATGCAGCGCTCCTTCTTTTCGCGGTCCTCCAGGTCCTCCCGGCCGCCCTGTCCGAAGGCCCGCTCCTCCCCCCTGCGGACCTGCTTCTGGAGCTCAGGGAGCTCACACCGGGCGACTTCTCATACACGGTGTCCTATCTGATATCGAACATAGGCGGCAGTGTCTCGAGGCCCTGCAGCATCTCGGTCTGGGACGAGCATGATATACTTACTGGCAACGGCAGCTTTGTCCTCGAGCACCCCATACAGGAGCTGCAACCTGATAGGTCGGTCATAGTGGACCTTGAATGGCATATCGCATCCCCATCGGTCCACAGGCTATGGGCCTTCGCCGACCCAGAGAACGAGGTGGTCGAACTCACCAAGACCAACAACGTGGTCTTTGGGACGGTATCCCTTCCCGGACCTCCAGACCTATATCTGTCCGTTGACGGGTTGCAAGAGGACAACAGGTCAGGCACATATTTCTCGGGGGTGCCCCTCGAGCTCAAGCTCCTTTCCGGGACGGAAGAGGGCCCTGGACCGACCGGTCACAGGTTCGAAATGTATCTGGACAACAGCACCGCACCGCTCAGGAGCTGGAGCGGCGGTCCGGGGGGCGAACCGTCCTTCGATGTGGGATCTCTGGAGCCCGGGACGCACAGAATGGTCATAGACACATCGTTCGCGGGGGTATGGCTCGGGACCAGGGTGCTTGACATGATCGTGGCTCCCCTACCTGATTGGACAGGCTCCCTTGCCGACAGAGAGGTATCTTTCGACAAGGAGCTAGGGGCCTATTCCTTCCGCGGTAGCATGGACATCCCAACGCTCGAACTGCTTCCTGAAGGGGATGACCTCTCAGCCGTCTCCCCGATGAAGCTGTTCGAACAGGAAGGTGAGGTACGCATCAATGCATGGGTCCTCCCCGACATGACGACGACCTTCGAGATCGAGCTATCGGCCGGCATGCCATACGCCCCGGACGGGTCCCCTCTGAGGTCAAGCATAAGGTCGTTCCAGGACAGCTGTTCCCTGCCCGGGGGCATCGTATTGAGCTCACAGAGCGATGTGGTCGTCGACCTATCGGAGCACATCAGGGCCCTGCCGATCTCGGTCGGTAACGCAAGCGGCCTCCCGTTCGAGCCGTCCTCCGTCCGGGCCGAGGGCAGCTTCGCCCTCGATCTGACACTCGAACGCTCCCCTCTCGGGTCCACACGACCCATTGGCAGTGCGGTGCTCGACCTTAAGGGCAGCTATGTTTCGACGGTATTCCCGGACACCCTATGCGGGCCTGGCGGTCATGCTACGATAGGCTCCGACCTTGAATGGAGGGCCGTATGCGAGCTGGGGCCTGGTGGGGTGTGGTCCAGCTTAGGCAGGGTGGACATAGAACGGAACGCGGCATCATCCGACCTGACCTCGCCCATCTGGGAGCGTTCGAGGTCCTATGCCTCCATGTCCAGCTCCCGCATGGGACCGCCCTCAGCCGTCCATGTCACCCCCTGGAAGGGGAACATGACCGCTCTCGGGCTATGGCGGGACGGCAGCTCGCTCCTTCTAAGGGAGGGCAGCGGAAGGATGGCAGAACCCAGCATAGCATCCCTTGAAGGGGGCGGTAACATAGTGGTCTGGACCGAGCCCTCCAATGGTAGCATGGCGTCCAATGGGAACTGGTCGGATAGGGACCTCATGTGGCTGAGCGTGGACAGCTCCATGGTAGTGAGGACGAAGGCCACATATCTCTTCGGGGGCCCTCAGCTGGACATGGGTCCGACGCTAGCGTCATCCCATGACGGCAGCAGGGTGCTCCTCTCCTTCGTCAGGGACCAGGACAGGGATGTCTCAACAGCTGACGACCGGTCCCTTATGGCCGCGTCCTTCAACGGGACCGCATGGACGGGCCCTGTAGAGGTCCCGACGGGGGGAAAAGCACCTGCCGCAGCGGTCGGCCTCTTCACTGCCGGGAACGTCCCTGCCGTAGCCTGGGTCGATGTCTTGGGGGGATCGCGTATCATCTGGTTCTCCTATATGGACGACCGCCTGGTCCCGGGCATAGATGCAGAGCTCCCCGTCCCTGAAGGGACCAGGGCCCTGGACGTCGCACCGTTGATGCCCTCGGGTGAACCTTTGTCAAGGGCAGGCGTGCTGATGGTGAGGAGCGGTTCTGAGGGAGAGGGCCGTTTCGTCCTTTCTGTCAACGCTCTGGACGAAGGGGTGGGCCCCCTCCTTCAGGAAGGGAAGGTCATAGCATCCTCGTCCGACATGATGGAGAACCCGTGCGGGGACCAGCTTGATAACGGCTACACCGCGGTCATGTGGAGGGAAGCGGGCTCTGTGAACGGGACATTGATGATGGCAGCATCGTCCATGGACCGGGACTGGACATCCTGGACGCATCCTTTGGGGATGGACCCCGAACTGCCAATGACCCCCTCCTTCTCCTTCAGGGCAGTGGAGGAGGGGAAGTTCTGGACCGTGATGGGCACCATGGTCCCGGGAACGGATAATACCTCTATCGAGCCAATGAGGATCTCCCTTGATGAGATGACCTGGGCATGCGACATCGATTCGATGAAGGCCACTGCTGCCGAGGGGTATGCTCCAGGCGACCTTGCCACGGTCAAGGTCACCGTCGTCAACAGAGGGCTTGTGCCGGACGGTACGGCCTCCCTCCATCTCATGAGGACGGTCAGGTCCAGGGAGGATGGGGCCCTGATGGACCAGCACATACTCTCGGAGATGGTACAGTTCACGGCGCTGAACGAGAGGAAGGAGCTGACCTTCTCCGTTACCATTGGGGACATGCAGGCCGGGTTCCGGGCATTGACAGGTACACCGCCCGGCAGCCTTCCCTGGACCCGGGACGAGACATACACCTCGTTATCAGCCTATCCAGACCCTGTCGTCACTGGCCTGGAGGTGGACGAAGGCCTGCCCGGAGGGAATGTCACCGTCAAGGTCAGCATCGTCAATATGGGACATTCCAGGTTCATAGATGGACCCCTCGTTCTCATGGCCGACGGACCGACCCCCCCCATAGCTTTCGGGCCGGGCCGCCTGGAGCCCGTAGGGCTCAGCGGTATGGATGGGGGTTCGATCATATCATCTTACAACATAACCCTTGACCCGATGAAGGAGGTGACATACCTCTTCGGCTTCAGGCCAGGGAACGGGACGACCTCTATCTGGCCGGAGGTCCGGGAGTGCGGTTGGCTCTCCGAGGTCCCCAGGAGCTCCAGACCCTTGGTCCTGAGGAGGCTGCCGGACCCGGAGGTAGCCTTGGATGTGGACGGACCATTTGCAAAGCCCGGTGGACCAATCGAAGTGGAGGTAACTGTCAGCAATGGGGGTACGAGCGGTCCGTTCACTGCCCGTTCCGGGGATGGGGCCATGCTCCCTGACGGCCTGCGTTATTTGGGGCCTGAACATACTCTTATGCTCGAGCTGGAGAACGGCTCCAGAGCACCCCTGGACCTGTTCAACGGACCTGTGGACGTCCCGCCACCCGGGGAAAGCCTTCGGACCGTGTTCGCTCTGGAGGATGGGCTGCTGACCCCTGGCAGGTACCTGCTGCGGGCAAGGGTCGGTTCGGGATACGACCTGATGGGGCTCAGGGGTCAGAGCGCCCGCGCGAGGGCCGAGCTCTTCGTCCTCCCCGGCGCGGTCCTCAAGGCAGGTCCTCCCAAAGAGCTGCTGTTGCCCTCAAGGGCCCCGGGCTTCTCCGTCCCTATAAGCAATCAGGTCCCGAGGACATCCTGGGGGACCATCGTCGTCCTCTCCAACGGTCGTCCGGAGGACGGGGTGGTCCTGAGCGAGACCCTGCTCATCGACATAGGACCGCTCGAAGGGTCGAACGCGGTCCTCTCCATGCCCCTGAAAGAGGGCAGCTACCTCCTGTCGGTTTCGGTGATGGGTTTCCCATCATATGCCCGGTCCAGCAGCGATGGCATGGTCAGAACGGATTCACTGATGTTCGAGCACCGGGTCATTGCGGATGAGGAAGGACCGGAAAGGCACGGTCCGGACCCTAGCGATGTCACATCGTCGGCCATAATCGCCGGGGGGGCGGTCTTCGTGGTCCTTTCCGTCGGAGCGGTCTTCAGGCTCCAGGGCAAGGATGAGGAACGATGATGGGCCGGATCGGGACCTCGCTAAACCCCTTCATCTCTTCCTATTCCTGTTCTTATGGGGCCCCTTGCTCCCTTTTCCGCGCTGGGAGAAGAACCCGGCGATGGATAGGACGATGAAGGATGCGATGGCTATCGCACCTGCCACCATCACGCCAAGGGGTCCCATGAGAAGTATGAACAACGGGACGGAGAACATGAGTGCCCCGAGGGCGGAGGTCGCTCCGACCATGAGCCTCTTTGCGAAGATGGAGAAGAGGTAGGCCCCTATGATACCGGATGCGAAGGCTGCAATGTACAGGATGATGACGTCCGCTCCGAAATGCTCAGCCACGGACCAACCAAGGGTCCAGAATATGGAAAAGACTATGATGGCCAGGATTAGCCATAGTATCGTAGGGGCTATGAGATAGCCTATGATGAAGCCTAAGATGGCAAAGGCGATGCCGAGTACGATGACCCATACAGGGCCCAGAAAAGCGCCCACGAACAGCCCGAAGAACAGCATCGCTATCGACAGGATGATGCCCCCGGCCATCCTTACGAAGGCTTTCAGCAGCTCGAAGCCCTTGAAGGCCACTATGAGGCCCAGGAGCATGAATATCATCAGACCGATGATGGCGAGTATGGACATCTATGACACCTCTGCGGTCATGACCATCGTAGAGCCGCCCACTGTAAAATAAAACCTTTCCTTGGTAATGGGCGGGGAGGGGGCCTATGCCCCCTCTATGTGACATACCTTGAATGACCTCAGGCCTTGACGACCATCGATCCCGAGTAGCCGAAGGCGAGCGCTATGGTGTCATCGTCAACACCGCCGCCTGAGGGAGAACCGTAAACGGTCCAGGGGCCGAGGTATTCCGCCGAGCCGTCGGATGCGAACCTGAGCCCGGAGGCTGACTGCCCGGAGGACAGGACAACGGTCCTGTCCTGTGCGAAGGAAAGGTACCAGTATCCCTTGAGGTTGTGCGCTGTCATGCCCGAGAACAGTCCGTCCCCGTCAAGCGTTATGGCCAGCAGGGTGTAGGTTTGCTCGTCGGGGTCGGGGTATCCAGGCATCGCCTTCTCAGAGGATATTGCCATATCGTCGTAGAGGCCGTCCATGAGGACACCGCCCCTGTAATAGTACCAGTAGGTCGGGGCACAGACGATCAGGGTGTCGTCCATATAGACCACGGACATGCCAGGTGCTATATCGGCCCCTTTTATGAAGACCGGGTCATCTTCGATGTCATACACCCCTATGGTGGTATGATAACCGTTGTCATCGTTCCATTCGGCGATGGTATAGAGCCTTGTGAGGCCGCTATCGGCCCCGACGACCCTACCCTTCACCTCGAATGTCCTTATCAGGGTCACTTCACTACCGTCGAAGGAAGCCTCTAAGACGGAGGTCCCCCCGGAATAGTAGTTGTTATAAGAAATCAGGAACTTCGAGGAGGTGCCCAGCGGGGTCTGGTCCATATATCGAGTATAGGTCGTCAACAGGAGCTCGAAGGCGGAACCGGAGCTCCATGGGATGAGCGTGTGTCCCTTCGCCATCCCGCCGTACTTCCCGGAGTATCCGTAATCATAGTAGTAGTAGCCATAGTAGCCCTCGGTCAGGAGGACCGAGCCGTCCTTGAGGACGGACCATTGGACTGGGTCGTAAGAGAGGGTGGGGATATTTGCGTCATCATCGTCTGCGTCGTCATCGTCATCGGCCGGAGGTGTGGCGTTCCCCTCATCGCCCTTCCCGGGGCTGCCGGGCTCGCTCCCC
>JBFYMY010000278.1:0-5337 GCA_041304645.1 Thermoplasmatales archaeon | reverse complement strand
GGGGAGGCACCATCGGCAATCCCTATTTGATAACGAACTATCTGATAGACTGCAGTTCCTCTTCAAGGGCGGCGATAGCCATAAGGAACACCACCGCATTCTTCCTGGTGAAGAACGTCACCATTTATGGTTCCAGCTTATCCCCGGCGATCCTTACACGGTCGCTGTACTTCAATAGCAATTATCAAGCGATGAACGGTCGTTTCGAGAATGTTACCGTGATCGGAGGCGGTACACAGGTCTATCTGGAGCGTCCGATCCGTATCGTATTCGTCCAGTGCAATTTCACAAATCCCTCAGGGACCGGTTATGCCATCAGGGTCTATGGCGGTTATGACAATACGTTCGACAGGAACACTTTCAACGTTCCCAACCAAGATATCTTTGCCGAATATTATTCGTATTTCTTCTTTTTCAAGAGGAACACCGGGACCTTCAGGGACCTGACCCATGATTATTTCAGATATTCCGATGTCTCTAACAACACCCTAGTGACAAGGAGCTGGAACCTATACTCTGGGTACTCATCGGATTTCCAGGGTAATATGATCACCGCATCAGGTTCGGTTCTGGACTTACTGAACTTCGTCGATTCCCACAGAATAAAGATAGCCAACAACACCCTGCAAGGAGGGAAAAATGGGATTTACATCGCACACCCCAATACATATGGCCCTGTTGCCGCCAATTATTATCAAGGCGGCTCCTTCATTATCGAGTTCAATAGCATAAATGGGTCCAACATGGGACTGTACCTTGCCTGGTTGACCGGTTACTCGCTCATGAATTACTTGACCATGCACCATAACCGAATTACCAACTGTACCTCCTATGGTCTCTACAACTATTATACAGGCTATACGACCAACAGGATATTCAGGAACCTGTTCGAGTTCAACAGAGGGACAGGGACGACCTATTCCTTAGGGGTCTCACAGGCATTCGATGGTTATGGCCCCAACTCATGGTCCTATCAGGGTGTGGGCAACTTCTGGCGGGACAAGACGGTCCCTGATGACAATTCCGACGGTTTCGTCGATGACCAGTCCTATCCGCTCAGTGGCTGGGGATCGGGGAGCAAGGACCCAGCTCCAGTTACAAACCGTTTTTTCGATTTCGAAAGGCCCATGGTCATTCTCCTGGAACCTACGGATAAGGTCATAGATGCCGGCTATGTCAATGTATCATGGTCGTCCCATGATAATCTGAGCGGGATGGAAACGGTCCAGCTCAAGCTCGATGATGGTCTCTGGACCAACAGGAGCTTTGAAGGGTCCTTCGGTTTCAAACTGACCACGGGGTCACATAGGTTGTACCTTAGAGCCGTTGACAGAGCTGGCCTCTGGACCATCAAAGAGGTGAGCCTGTTCGTCACAAGCGTGAGGTCGCCGGTCATCGTTTCCTCTCCTTTGGACGGAGAGTACTATGACGGAACGGACATATCGGTTATATGGTCGATGTCGGAAGGATTCGTTCCGGTATCATTGACCTCAAGGTTCGATTCCGGCATACTGGAGCATAGGGACCCTTCACTACCCTTCGGTCTGACCGTCAGCGAAGGGTTCCATAACCTGGTCCTTAGCTTCCAGGATGCGTACGGGAACCTGTTCGTGGAGAATATCGGATTTGCGGTCGATATGACCCCTCCTGTGCTCGACCTGTTGTATCCGTCCAATGGTGTTGTGATAGCGAACCCCGTCGTTTATTTCAAGTGGCATACATCCGACCTGACCGGGATCAACAGGACCGAGGTGCGTCTGGACGACGGAGAATGGAACACTACCGACAAGGACCTTTACTCGATAAGGGTGGGAGAGGGTTACCACAGGTTCAGAATCATGGTCACCGACATGGCGGGAAATATAAGGGAGAAGGAGATGAGCTTCTGGGTCAAGGCCAACACCTCCTTGCATATCACCTCGCCTTTGCTGGAGGGGCCTACATCCGATCCGACACACAAGATAGAATGGGAATATCTATCGGATTTCGTCATAGGTTCCCTTACGGTGGCCATTGACAACGACCTGCCCACCATCCTCCCTGCAGGTTCGACCCACCATGATATTGCTCTGACCAAGGACGGCATCCATTACGTTACTGTCCGGGCTCTTGACCCTGTCAAGAACGAGATCTCTGATAGGATCAGTATCATATTGGACAGGACAGAGCCCGATGTTGGCTTCCTTAGCCATGGGGACGGCTCCTTCGTCAACACCGATGTCGTGGACCTGGAATGGAACGCACTGGAGACCTATGGATTGGGGGGTTATTCCCTATACCTCGACGGGGACCTGCTGGCTTCGGGGATCAAGGAAAGGACCCGTACGGTCCGATTGGGAAAAGGGGTCCATGACATAGGATTGGAGGCCTATGACCTGGCCGGGAACGTAGGTAGGGTGAACATTACGATCACAGTCGACCTTGAACCGCCAGTGGTCGATCTGGTCCTGCCAGAGGGAAACCTCATCAAGGACCGTTATCATACTCTGCGCTGGACGGTGGAGGATGACCATGGTGTAGCCGGGTCATTATGCTCACTGGACGGCGAGGAGCTGGTCGATATCGGGGAGGCCCTGTCTAGGGACCTGGTCTTCGATGAGGAAGGTACTCACCGGTTCACCCTGCTCTGTGTGGATGTGGCGGGGAACAACAGGACCATAATTACGGACCTGATGGTGGACCTGAACGGTCCGACCGCTTTCTTCCTGAACGCTCCGAGCGACCATATAAATGAATGGAAGGGCATCGTAGAGTGGAGCGCATCCGACAGCGTCGGGGTCAAGGTCATAATATTGGGCATAGATGGGACCGACATACCCCTCTCGGCCAATGCGACCTTTTACATGCTAGAGCTGTCCGACGGTCCCCACACGTTCAACCTGTCGGTCATGGACATTGCGGATAGGACCATCGTCAGGTCCGTCCACTTCACCCTTGATAGGTCTCCCCCCAAGGTCGTCAAAGCGCTGGAGAATGCTGTCGTCAAGGGGGACAGGGCCAGCATAACCTGGGTCCTTGAAGAGCCACAGGAAGGGTTGACCGCCGTAGTGCTTGTCGATAATGTCACACACCCGAAGGCCTCAGACCTCACGGCTGGGGAGATGGAAGTCGGGCCGCTCGGACCGGGTCTGCATACGATCGAGCTGATCATTTCGGACCTTGCCGGGAATAGAGCGGTCCTTACATGGCAGGTGTCGGTCTCGGATAAGGGAAAGGACGCTGGCGAGGAGGATGGCACGTTCTGGCCTTTCATA
Organism: Thermoplasmatales archaeon; assembly: GCA_041304645.1. Taxonomy (GTDB): domain Archaea; phylum Thermoplasmatota; class Penumbrarchaeia; order Penumbrarchaeales; family Penumbrarchaeaceae; genus JALOTP01. The sequence continues at coordinate 2,083 of JBFYMY010000278.1, read as the reverse complement.
TCAGGAGCTGTGCTTCTGCTCGTGATACTGGTCATTGTCAGCCTTGTGGTGGTGTTCAGGCGCAGAAAAGCCCCTGCGGATTCAAAGAAGCCCATCTCCGCTCCCAGGAGACCGGACAGGATTAGGGTCGGGGGAGCCAAAATGGGATCGGTCCCTGTAAAGACCCCTGTTGCCGGACCAAAGGGGAAGGAGCACGTCCTCGAAGAGGGGTTCGGTCCGTCCTATTACAGACCAGAGAAAGCCTCCAAGAGGAAGGTGGACCGGAAGAGGTCGGGAACCGATGGACCACCCCAAGGTGAAAGGGCCGCCGGATATGATGGTCCACCGCCCGTCACAATGCCGGGTACGGGTTTTGGGGTGGTTGACGAGGCTCCCCCATCTCCGGTAACGGAAGGTCCGGAAACGCAGATCTCAGGGACGCCGCCTGCGTCCGAGGTCGATGAGATAGAGGCTTGGGGCGGGGAAGGGGTCGAAGAGCTCGAGGAGCTGGAAGAGCTCGAGGAGGTCGAGGAATGGGGGGATTGAAGAGGCTCTCCAGGGAGGGGCAGCTGGAAAAGTTCGGCAGGTACGGCCTCCAACCATATGATTGGATAGTGGAGGGCAAACTAATGGCCTCCGTGTATCCTACTGGCCCTGACTACCTTAGATATCTCAGATCGAAGGAGGGTATAAGGTTCTGCATAGACCTGGCCGAAGACCCATGGCCTATCGATTGGTCGGAGAGGTCTAAGGTAGGATGCCTTCACATCCCGATACTGGATATGGACATCCCGACGAAGGAGCAGGTGCGTCAGGTCATAAGGGCCATAGATGATAACGATGGCCCGGTCATGCTCCACTGCGCGGCCGGTCTTGGTCGCACAGGTACGATGATCGCCCTATACCTTGCGGAAAAGGGGCATTCCGGGGAGTCAGCGATAGGGGTAGTGAGGTCAAAGAGGCCAGGCTCCGTCCAGACCACTGAGCAGGAGAGGATAGTGATGGAATGGGCGGGGAACCGGAGGTGGAGAGAACGGACGCAGTGATCCTTGCCGGGGGTTTCGCCAAGAGGATGTGGCCTCTGACGAAGGAAAGGCCGAAGCATCTGCTACCCGTTGCCGGCAGACCGATGCTCTCGTACACACTGGACATGCTCGTCCGGACAGAAGGTATAAGGAGGATATTCGTTTCTACGAACGAGGCCTTTTCTGACCAGTTCCGGGCCTTCCTGGAAGCTTACCCAAAGGGGAGGGTGGAGCTTTTCATAGAACCGTCCCCATCGGAGGAGCAGAAGTTGGGTGCCATAGGGGGATTGGGGCATCTGATAAGGGAGAAGGTGCTCGCGAACGATACAATGATCGTGGGCGGGGACAACCTCTTCGAGTTCCCTTTCACCGATCCCATCAGGGCGTTCAGGGAGAGGGGGATGGACCTCGTCGCGGTCCACGACGTTGGTACAAAGGAGCGGGCAAGGCTGTATGGTATAGTGAAGGTCAGCGATGACGGAACGATAAGGGAGTTCCTTGAGAAACCTGATGACCCTCCAACCACCCTGGCAGCGACGGCCCTCTACGTCTTCAGGTCCGATACCATGGGGCTCGTGAACGGATATCTGGAAGAGGGCGGGAAGAGGGATGCCCTGGGCCATTTCATAAGGTATCTGATAGGGAAGAGGAAGGTGATGGCATGGCAGGGGCCTGGAAGATGGTTCGATATCGGGTCCTTAGAGGTCTACAGGGTAGCTGATGAATATTTCATCAATTCGATCGCATGAGATAACTTGGTGCTGCCGGACCCGTCAGACCTCCTCGATCCTCTTCCTGATCTCGACATACAGGGACGTGGACATCCTGAAATCGCTCCTTACGAGCTTTTCTAGGACTTTCAGTGCCTCTTCCCTGCCCAACCTTCCTGTCCTTGCCCCAGCCAGAAGAATGCCTAGGAGCCCCGTTACATTCCTTCCTCGAACTATGGCTGTCCTCCTGGCCAGGAGGTCGTCGAGCACAAGGTTGTCCTTTTGAGGGAGTGATAACATCGACATCTCCCCCGGGCCGAGCTCCGGTCTAGGGCCGGTCCTGGGGGTCGGCGGGCTTTCATGGACCTT
>JBFYMY010000277.1:0-9727 GCA_041304645.1 Thermoplasmatales archaeon | reverse complement strand
AGAAACCGGTGACGGGGACCGAACATCTCGAATCCCTTGCGGCGGACCTGAAGGCAGGTTTGGAGAAGAGGGTCTCTCCCCTGGCGTTATAACAGGACCTCCTGATGGAAAGGGCCTGTGCATTGTCCTTCGTCCATCTCGGAACGAGCCCCCATCTGGATAATATGTGGACCTCTTTCCTGTCCATGCATCTGATAGGGTGCAAGGGGGATGAGAAAGCGTTGGAATGGTAGATAGGTCCCGGGACCCTGTCATATCCTATCACCGCGTCATTGACAAGAAGCTCCCAGCTTATAGGGGACAGGAGAGATATATTGAAGCACACATGCCATAGAAGGTATTACGGGATAATGAACCCCATCCCTGAAACATGCGGTCAATTATGTTTTGCTGCAAGGAGCTGTATCCTGGCCAGAAGAGCTTCTATCTGGATCCTCTCGTCCGCTCCCTCCACAAGCCTGAAATCCACCTCTCCTATGGAATCGAGTATCCTCACCCTGATATCGTCGTCCATGGGGAGGTTGAAGAGCTCCCTGTGGAGCTGTGAGATTATGTCCTCCCCCGCCAGTCCGCCGGAGGTCAGGAGCTCTTCAAGGTGTTTCCTGGCCTCTCCGAACTTCCCCTGCATCGGGAGGGTTATGAGCTTTGCTATCTGTTCCGGTCTGGCCAGGGCGGAGCTCGAATAGAGGTTCTCCGAATCTATGTCCTTCGAGAAGGAGGCGGCGACCTGGAGGACGTTAACGGTCTTCCTGAGATCGCCCTGGGATATGTTCATGAGGGTTTCAAAGGCGTTGTCCGTTATGGTGATACCCTCGGTCCTCTCTATGCGTTTGAGGTATTCCCTGATATCCTCCTTGTTCAAGGGGGTGAACCTCATCACTGAGCATCGGGACTGGATAGGGGGGATTATCCTTGATGAATAATTGCAAGAGAGGATGAACCTGCAGGTATTGGAGTACCTCTCCATCGTCCTCCTGAGTGCGGCCTGAGCGTCCTGGGTCAGAGAATCCGCTTCGTCCAGGAATATGACCTTGAACTGCGCCCCTCCTAGCGGGGCCGCCCTGGCAAAGGACTTGATCTTGGTCCTTACCACCTGTATGCCCCTCTCGTCGGAGGCATTGAGCTCCTGGAAGTTATCCCTCCAGCCTCCCCCCCCGAATATCTCCCTGGCCATTGCCAGGGCACAGGTGGTCTTTCCTGTCCCGGCCGGTCCGGCGAACAGGAAATGGGGGATGTTACCGCTTTCGACGATGGCCTTCAACCTCTTCAGTATCTCCGTCTGACCAACGACCTCTGAGAGCTTGAGCGGTCTGTACTTCTCTGTCCAGATCTCCTGCATCAGTCACTGCCCCCTTTCATGGTATCCACATGTGCCGTACCGGACATTCTCACCTTCTCCCTTCTTCTGATGTAACGGTCGTCGTTCAAGGGTTCGGTCGTTATGAACGTATCGACAATGGCCCAAGCGAGTTCGGGACCTATCACCCTCCCGCCCAGGCAGAGGACGTTGGCCGCATTGTGCTCCCTGGCCATCTTCGCCATGTACTCGTTGGTGCACAGGGCCGCAATGATATGATCGAACCTTGATGCGGTGTTGCACATGCCGATTCCGGTCCCGCAGACAAGTATACCAAGGTCGGCAGCTCCTAGCAGGTCCGAACAGACCTGTGAGGCCACATCGGGGTAGTCAACGGCATCGCCCGCACCGCACCCCCTGTCCAGTACCTCGATACCAGCTCTTTCGAGCCTGTGGACCAATCCTTCCTTGAGCTGGAAGCCCCCGTGGTCCGACCCCAGAGATATCATCAAAGCAGTGCCTCCGAGGTCCACTTCAGGTGGTTCTTTCTATTTTAATCCCACTCGGGGAGTGAGCGATACTTTCAAAATGAGCGGGTCTTGGTTGGGGGAGTTCGGACCATGTCATGGACGGACCATGTTCAACATGGCCTCTTCCTCACAATGGCTGCTGTCGGAAAGCTCCAGCATGGCCTTCAAGCGGCCTCCCTCGAAGGTGAGGTAGGCAGATTTCAGATTGGACTGGTACAGGCTGACCCTCTTCCCCCTCTGGGTCAATATCTTCTCTTTGACCTGGATGAGACCTAGCTCCTCCAGTTCGTTTATCCTTCTGTAACAGGCCGCTATGGGAATGTTGAACTTCATGCAGAGATAGTTCGCCGTTCTGGGGACCTTGAACGTGGCCGTCAGTATCTTGACGGTGTACTCGTCGCTCAGGAGCTTGGTCACGGCCAAAGGGTTCAAGGTCGTTCACCTCTCAACAGCTTGACCACCGATATATGGCAAAGAGGTCCTGCCGGGAGCATAGCGTCCCGGTTGACAAGCGTCCATCTTTCGGGTCCGTACTTAATCCTTTCTCTGTTAGTATGATGGTTGAACATGAAGGTTGACCAACATACGTACCCTTAGGGTTTTTAATCCAGTAGGTCATTGCCTCAAAGGATGAGGAGCAAAGGATTGGCAGTTGCGGGCGTCGTCCTGACTGCCTTTTTGATCTTCTTCTTGGTCCTTTCAACCCTCAGTCTCCTGACCGGAGCATCGTCCACTAGGACCACCAGTTACCAGGGCAAGGACCTGGCGAGGGTCGGTGAGGACCTTCTGCTTAATACCTCCTCGGAAGGACTCGTCCCACCCATGGTCATTATCAGGTCGGCATCGCTCTCCGATGTGAAGGTCCGGCTCCAGGTCCGTTGTGCGGGGGTCCTTATGGAAGAGGATGAGGGGACGACCCCGTTCACCATGGTCCTTCCCCAGAGCTCGACCGGTGATTACAAGCTATCCATTAGGATCTTGACAGAGGGTGCTGACGCTTCGGACATCATCATAGAGGTCCAGCGGACCGACCTTCTTGCGGCGGGAGCGTTCTGTCTCCTGTCATGCTTCTTCTTCCTATTCGTTCCGCTCCTCTGGGTATCAAGCTTGACGTTCCTTATCACTGCGGCATTCGTCAGGAGACGTGAGATCAAGGACGGATCCGTGGCCCTACGGGTCGTTCAAGGGAATGCCAATGTCATCTGGACCGATGACAGGAGCTATAGCGGGGGTGGCCAATGATGCAATCGTTCGTACTAGGGGCTGCCATCGCACTAGCATGTCTGACCATCCCTCTACTGGGGTTCTTTTTCTACACGGCCATCTTCTTTGCTACATCCCCATATTTCAGGAACGTGTTCCTATGGTCCACAGGGCTAAGAGGACATGACCATGCGAAGAAGCTCATAGGTTCTGGCCTTGCCCCGCACATTTTCCTCATTATGATGGCTCTCAGCGTGACCTTCTCTATAATACTGGAGCTCTTCTTCGTTCTGGTGCTATCCCCCTTGACCTTGTTCATGGATATCAAGGCCGTTACCGTTGCCCATCTGGTCCTTGCTGGTCCTGTAGAGGAATCGATGAAGCTCACTGTCGCAGCCCTATCGTTCGTCGGACTGTATCTCCTCCTATCATGGGGAAAGGTGTTGTACCGACCTTACGGGGAGCTATCGAACGTCAAGAACGGCATGATCGTAGGGCTTGTGACAGGCGCCTCTTTCGGTGTGGCCGAATCCGTGCTTTACCTGTTCTCCGGTCTCACCTCCCTCTCTTCGGGAGACACATCGGCCCTTACCATCGATGCTGTTGTCTGGAGGGTGGTACTGGGGGTCATCGTCCATGCTGTCTACAGCGGTATTGCGGCGTCCGGCCTCGGAAAGACCGGATGGACCCGTAAGGTATTGTACACAATGGCAGGGCTTTCTCTGGCCGTTATGTTCCATTCGCTTAACAACGGGATATCGGGGGTCATGCAGTTCTATTCGGGCCTAGATGTAGGCCAGATGCTCCTGGTAACGGATATCATGCAATCAGCGCTGTTCATGATGGCTGTCGTTACACTGGTCCTGTTATGGCGGTTCTCAGGTAAGGGGGCTGTCAATCAAAGGACCGGATGATGCCCTATTAAGCCCGTTCTTCGCCTATATGTACTAGTTGCGCAGTAAGTTATTTATCAGGTAATGAAGGATTTGATATTTCCATGGACCTATCGGGAGGGCCGTCATTGAAGGTTATCCAAGCGTTGTTCGTCATATTATTCGTCATGGCTGCCTTTCCTGCTGAGGGATGCAGCATCAAGAACGATACTGACCATATGGTCGTAGAGGGCTTGACCGTCCTTGTCTGGGAGGTCCCCGATCCATCGGTGGAGGAAGGTAGCTCGGGTCCCATCGTTACAATAGAGGGATGGGGAACATCATTTTCCATGGGAATGCCCATGCTTCCGGAAAGAAGCTATTATCTGCCACTGGGACCTGGTGAGGACCCGGTCATCATCGAGACAATGAGCTCAGGTATCGAAAACAGGGTCCTTGAACGCCCTGTAGCGAACGTCCCCGAACCCACAACTGACAGAGCAGGACCCTTGTTCCATGAGGAAGAGGACAACGAACAGAGGACCGTCATGGACCTGGGCATCCTTGAACATGGCAATCTGAGGTTCTGGACCATCCGCCTGTCACCTTTCAGGACAGTGGGGAACATATTGACCTGGCCTCATATCATCAAGGCACATGTCGCGACCGGTTCCGCCAATGCAAATTCCGAAACCCTGGTTCCCGAGGACCTCCCATCCCCGACCGATATCGATCCGAACGCAGAGGGTATGGGTCCTCTTTGGTCCCCTCCATCGATGGATGCCCAACCCACCCCGACACCACAGCCATCTTACACTGACAGGTTCCCGCCCACCGAGTGCCTGATAATAACCACATCCACATACAATTCGACCCTTAGGCCGCTAGCCGAATGGAAGACCATGAGAGGGGTCCCAACACGGATAGTCGAGACCGGGTGGATATCATCGGCCTATACAGGTTCCGATACCCAGGAGAAGGTCAGGAACTGCATCAAAGCGTTCTACGCGAACGAGAACCTCAAATGGGTCGTTTTAGGGGGCGACCACAGCGTCGTCCCGAGCAGGATGGCATACATCCCTGACGGTTACGATGACGGCGGCAGCGACGGGAATACGGTCCCGGCGGATTCCTATTATGGTGACATAGCAGGGTCCGGCCATACCCCTTATGACTGGGACGGGGACAATGACGGCAACTATGGTGAGTATTCTGTTGATGGAATAGACCTTAATGCTGAGGTCTGGGTCGGGAGATTGTCCGTTTCCACGACCAACAACATGCAGACCCTCGTTAACAATATCCTCAACTACGAGAAGAACCCGCCCTCAGGCAGCTGGTACAACAGAGCGGTCCTTGCGGGAGCTTACTCCAATTACAAGGAGTCGAGCACATCGAACGATACCACTGACGAAGCGACCCTCAAGGATACTATCAGGAGCGATTTCCTCTCAAGTACAAACTACAATCCATACACCCTATACGAGAAGGCCGGCATATGGCCCTCCCAGTTCAGCTGCAATGCGTCCCTGACAAATGCCAACATGGTCAGCGCCATCGATCCCGGCGCCTTCATGGTGAACATGGCAGGACATGGTTCAAGCACCGGGATATACAGAAAAGTATGGAACGTTGACTCCAACGGCAACAAGCTCTGCGATTCCGGAGAGACCTCCGATTATGCATATTATTCGACCTCGGCCTCCCAGACCAACGGCGGCAAGAAACCCCTTTTCTACAACGATGCCTGTAATAATGGCGAGTTCGACAGGACAACCTGCCTTACCGAGGACATCCTCCTTGATGTCGGGATAGGGGCGGTCGGTTCGGCAAGGGTGAGCTACTACTCCAAACCCTGGGCGAAAGGTTCGGACGGGGGTTGGTACAACCAGGGGCATGACTATAGGTTTTGGCAACAGTTCTTCACGAACAGCCAACAACCGGGAAAGGCACTGGCCCTATCCAAGTACGATTACATCCAGGACAAGACGGCCCATGACTTCTACTGCTGGAAGAACCTGCTGCAGTACAATCTGATGGGGGACCCCGAGATACCTATATGGACCAAGAGGCCAGGAACTCTATCGATAAGCCACAGCGATCCAGTTCCCTCACCCGGGAGCAATACCTTCACGGTAACTGACGGTTCCGGTAATCCGGTGAACGGGGCCAAGGTCTGCCTGATGAACCTGACCGAGTTCTATGGAACGGCCATAACCGGATCGGACGGCAAATGCTCCATCACGCTCCCCCAGATAACCCTGAGGATGAACCTTACGGTCACAGCAAGGAACTTCAAACCGCTCTTAAAAACGGTCCTGGTAGGTTCCGATACGGAGAAGCCCCGGATAGTATCTGTAGAGAGCCTTGGAGCCAGGACCACCGGTGACAATTTCAAGATAAACGCCCTCATAACGGACAATGTGGAGGTATCATCTGCAAGGATCGAGTACAATTGGTCGGTCTCTCAACCCGTTTCCACTTTCAATACCTCAATGGTAAAGTCCGGGCCCAACAACCATACCTTCATCTACAACCACCCTCCCAATAGGATAACGGAGTTCTGGTACAGGATAGGAGCAAGGGATGTCAAGGGCAACTGGAACCATTCCATCTGGTATCATTTCGCGGTTACGGACAACGACCTGCCCGAACTTATCAAGGACAATTCGAGCATATATGCCACTACCGGTGACAGCTTCACGTTCGAGGCCCATCTTTCCGACAATATCGGGGTAGGGATGGCAACTGTGAACTATACCATGAGCGGCCTTCCAGCACGGAACGTGTCCCTGTGTGGCCCAGGGGATGTATGGTCAGCATTGATAGTTGTCCCCTCGGATTCCATCGGTGGTCTCAGTTACCGGTTCTTCTACAACGACACCTCTGGTAACCTCAACACGACCACAGTGAGGTACAGGACGATAATAGATGACGATGCACCACTCTTCATTGGGGACAATACCGTTCTCCCACCCACCACTGGAGACCAATTCGTCGTGAATGTCAGCGAGACGGATAATATCGCCATCCTAGATGTTCGGCTGCTATATTCGATTGGGGGCCAGACCTCAATGAACCAGTCCATGCAGAAGGGTTCCGACGGCAACTATACCAGGATGATAACGGTCGGACCTGCGGTGGATTCGAACATCACCTATCACATCTATGCAAAGGACACATCCGGTAACGTGATGATTACACCAGATACCTGGATCGATATCCTGGACAATGACCTTCCCTACATGATCATGGACACGTCGGAGCTTGTGGCAACGACAGGTGAGTTCTTCAATATCTCTCTCAGAGCTGGAGATAACATAGGGGTAGGCAAAGTATCAATAGAATGCAGCATAAGTGGTTCGGACTGGGATGTCATCCTGGCTGTTTACGACAATGCATTGGAGCGATGGTACAGCAATGTGATCATACCCATCTCTGCAGAAGGGAACATCTCCTATCGTTTCGACCTGGCGGATAGTGCCGCAAATCATTTCATGACGGAGAGAAGGGCCGTTCCCATTCAGGACAATGACAGACCAGGATTCATTGAAGATTTGAGCTCAATGGATGCGAACACTGGGGAACCCTTCGAGTTCATATGCATAGTTCAGGAGAACATCAATATCTCGTCGGTTACCATCTCAGGGGAGATGGACGGATTTGAGCTCTCTCTTGAGCTTTCGTTCCAGAGTATAGCAGGGAATATGAAATACGAATACGGGGCTATATGGACCGTGCCAGTTGACAGGATCGGAGAGCTGACATACACATTTTCAATGACCGATTCATCGGGCAATGAAAATTCATCCGGAACGTTCTCTCTACTGGTCATAGATACAATCCTCCCCTATGCAAATCTGACACTATATATGGAAGGACCCGGACCATATACAACTGGAGAGATAAGGGTAATGCAGTGTTACCCAACAGATAATATCAAAGTCCATTCTATAGAACTACAGGTCCAATTTCCGGGTAATATCACACCTGAGATCTTTTCTATGGAAAAGGTAGACCATGGAGAGTGGACACCTATTCCTCCACAGGATGAAAGCTGGGCATGTCTTTTGATCATGCCATCCAACAGGACAGGGACCCTCCAGTTCAGAACGGTCTGCAACGATACCAGCATGAACCAGGAGATATCAGATTGGTTCAGTGCCCCACTGATCGATGATGATGCTCCATTATTGACCATCCTATCCACTATGAAGAGCTTGGGGACCGGATCAGTGGGAACCATTCTCTTCGGAGGTTCGGACAATATAGGTATCACAGGGACGAACGTCACTGTAATGGACGGCCCTTTGATCGTTGGAAGCATAGGAACGCTTCCAAACGGAAGCATCAGTGCTGAAGTCGAAGCAGCATCCGATGCCGTCGGGACAGGCCATGTCCAGCTCTCCGTCCATGATGGGGTCCAATGGGCCAACATCACATTATCCCTGGACGTCTATGATGATGATGCACCGCTCGTTCTGGCAGTTCAATTGCTCACACAGTACGGTATAGATGTCGAGATACCGATCGAGGCCTCCGTAAGTGATAACGTTGGAATGGATTCGATAGTCCTGACCGTAGTATCCGAACAGGTCCTAATAGGGACCTATACCCTTGTTCCATTGGACGATAAGGTCTCCTATGCTTTCATGACCATGGACCCCATGGAGCTCCATTTCGAGATAACCGTAAAAGATTTTTCTGGAAACACAGCAATAGATAGTGTATCAACAATAGTTGTGGACGATAAAGAACCGGAGATAGAGCTCAGGAATCCTCCGGAAAAGACAGAGGTCGGTAAGAAGGTGGTCCTGGATGCTTCGGGAACGACCGATACCTCTGGGAATCTGAACTACACCTGGAAGATCACAACCCCAGAGGGAACAACATTCACGCTATATGGGTTAAGAACAACATTTGTACCGGACCAGAAAGGTACCTACAAGGTGGAGCTCACGGTCACGGACCCCGCCGGTAACAAGGCGGAGGAGAGCTTCGATATAGTCGTCGAAGAAGAAGGACCGCTCATAGACCCAACGCTCCTCATCTACATAGCAGCAGGGATCCTGCTCCTTGTACTCTTGCTCATGGTCCTTTTCTTCCTGATAAGGTCAAGGAAGAAAGTACCGGTTGAAGAGAACGGATTCGAAGAATGGGGCGAGGAGTGACGGCAGACATAATCAGCGGATAGATTTTCCGGACCAGTTCCCGCCCAGAGAACAAAGGTCCGGAGATGGAACACCTCTATCAGGACCACCGCAATACTGGAACCCCGGTCGGTCTTGTAACACAAGTGGTGGAATGGATATATAACCTGTTCTGGGAGGGCTTTTCCAGGTCTATAAACTGTTCGGACCTGGTTGGACCGTTCCTATACGGTTCCTATACTAAAACATCGTAATGGATCTGATGATGAGGAGAATGATAAAAAAGCTGACCCTGGAGGAGCGGTCAAGTGGGGACAGAACGTCACCCGCCCCCCCAGGGTCCCGGGGTTTCTATAGAGGTTTCCACTTTTCAGTTGTAGGGCTCCATCAGCGGATAATAATCGACTCCCGCGTGGGGGAGGTTTGTGTCGCCGATCCCGTCGTTATCGGTGTCCGATCCCTCGTAGTCGGACCAGTAGTTGCCCTCTCCCTTCCCGTTGTCCCAGGTATTGTATGTCTCAGATGTTTCATCATATCCATAATAGGAATAAGTATCAAAGGGATTAGAAAAATCAATAATATCGTTATGATAGATCACATTATCGTAAGAGCCTTCGATCCAAAATGCGTATGTACCGGTATCTATGACATTTTCCTTTAAAACGTTCGAATCGG
>JBFYMY010000276.1:0-3788 GCA_041304645.1 Thermoplasmatales archaeon | reverse complement strand
TATAGGGATAACTAACTGGACCTGGACCTTCGATGATGGGTCCGGAACGGTATCAATAGAAGGACCGGCCTTTGAATATAGGTTTGATGAGGCCGGGACATTCACTGTCACATTGACCGTTCGTGACAGCTCTGGGAACATAGCGACCGATACATTGATCGTGATAGTGATCGTGAAAGAGGATGAACATAGGACCTTCCTGGAATACCTCCTGCCGGCCATGCTCCTTCTCGTAGTTGTGGCGGGTTTGTTCATAACATTCATAGTGATAAGAGCCAGAAGAAGGACTTAAACGAACATGAGCCCGAAGGACCAGATCAAGGCTCGAAAAAGGAATATCCAGGAAAATGACATGTTCTGCCAAATGGTCCAATTTCAAGGCTTTATGACCTTGCCGCACTTGGGGCATTCGGCCTTCCCCCCGGAGAACGTCATTCCCCTCGAACCGCATTTGGGGCAGTCAACCTTCCTGAAGAGGTCCTCGAGCCATGCATCCCTCACCTCGGGCTCGTCGGCCTTCATCACCCTCTCGAGTGCCTTCTTCTGCTCCTTGGTCCTTGCCAGAGGCTTCAGGTCATCCACCTTGGCCTTCTTCAAGCCTGTCTTCTCCTCGACCGGTCTGGGCCGGACCAGGGCAGCAATGGGGAACGCTCCCACGAACCCGGCGAAATGGGCGATGTGGCTGACATTGCTGTCTGAGTCCAGTATGATGAACAGCGCCGTTATCCCTATATAGATCGCAACGATCAGCGATATGGGCCATTTCTTTATGATTATCAAGGGGAACACTATCTGGTCCCTGGGATAAAGGAACCAGTAGGCTCCCAGTATCCCGTATATGCAGCCGGAAGCGCCTATGGACACAGTATCCATGGACTGCCCAAGTATCTCGAAGGGGGAAACCATCAGGACGACGGCCCCCGCTATGATCCCCGAGCCGAAGTAGAGCACAAGGAACCTCTGCCACCCCACCTTCCTCTCCAGCTGGGTCCCCAGGAGGAACAGCCCTATGAAGTTCATTATCAGGTGGAAGCCGTCGGCATGCAGCATGGTGGAAGTTACGAACCTGTGGTAGCCGTAGTCATCCACTATCGCCCTTGGCGAGAAACCCAGGGAATCTATGAGCCCCCATCTGCCCTGATATTCCCAACCAGATAGGAACGGGAGATCGTAAAGCGCCTCCATGGAAAAGAGGATCTGCATAAGGAATATCACGGATATTCCCAGGGCAATGACGGATGTGGCATTTGCCCTCTTCTTCCAGGGGAGGAGGATGGAAAGGACCAGGAACGATATCATGACGCCCAGGACCAGTATGCCCTGGGGGTCGGTCGGTATGGTCGATGTCATCAGGCGCCACCCCCGGACCTCTCCTTGGCGGACCTCCCGGACGCATCCACCGTTCCGTTCTGGACCCTTGTTGAGGAGAGCACATTGCCCATATCGTCCAGGACCATCTCGACCACGAACCTCCTTAGGGGGGAGAGACCTTCCTTCGCTCGAACCTCATCTATCATGTCAACGTACCTTTCGGTCTGCTTGGAGACCACTATGGCCTCTATCCGGGGCTCATGCGCGAAACCGACCCTGTCAGTTATTGGACCTATGGTGTAGGGGACCCCATGGACCTCTGACATATCATCCAGTTCGTTCCGGAGGTCGCGTTCACGGACATCATAGGGGGTGACCTTCCTCGACCTGCCCAGGGATGCGAAATCATCGGTGGTCAGTCCCACCCTGACGAACCTTCCGACGGAGAATGCCGTCTCAAAGAGCCTCAGATGCCCTTTATGCAAGGGGGAGAACGTACCTCCAAGGCATATTTCCCAGCGTTCCATTTACCTACCTCGTATCTCTCGAACGACGTATGGGGTCTTTGTTCATCCCATGTTCAGGATGATGTACAGGAGTATCAGGAAGACAACTCCCAGGAGCGGGAGGTACGTCCAGTACTTCTTCCTCTTGACCATCTTGTCCCAATCGGTCTGGCACTTGTCGGAGCAGAGGTCCCTGTCGGGGGACACCGAAACACCGCAGTTGAAGCAGTGCTTGTGCCTGGGCACGACCTGAACGGGCAATTTCTCGACAGGTGCTTCCTTGACGATACCTGCGATGGACCTCTTCTTTTTTGTACCTGTCCCCTTCGGGGATTTCTTGACCTTCTCGACCATGATCATGCCTCCTTGATATCAGGGACGACCGTGGTACCTTTGAACGGTTTCCCGGCCAGTACACCTCTGAGCGAGGGTAGGTCCCTGCCGTCGATGATGAACGTCAGCAGTCCTGACCTGGATATCACCTTTGCGGCGATAGGGTCCATGACGGAGTGTGAGCCCGCCTTCGACAGGTCGTTCGATACCAGATGCAGAAGCTCGGAGGAGGTCATCCTCGGTATCTTCTTGGCCTTGGGGTCCTTGAGGGGGTCTGAGGTGTAAGCGCCGGGAACGGCCGTCATGTTCACGAAGATATCGGCCCCCCACCTCTCCGCTATGATGGCGGACACGGCATCTGTCGTCTGGCCCGGGTGGGTCCCGCCTCCTACGACGAATCTATGGACCGAAGTGCGGTCAAGCGCCTCATCGATCTTACTGAACGGAACTGGATTGCACTCATTCCCGAGCGCGCTGATAAGGAGCCATGCGTTGAGCCTGGTCGCCTCTATCCCCACCTCATCCAGCGTGGACTCGTCCGCACCAAGCTCCCTGCCCAGACGGATGTAGTCCCTTGCGAGCCTGCCCCCTCCGGTCACTATCACGAAGCTCGTATCCTCCGAACAGGAACGAAGCTCTTTCGCCAGGGCTTTCATGTACCCTACATCGTCCTCGCCCCTGATGATCACGGAGCCTCCGAGCGAGAGCACCATCTTTCTCAAGCCATCACCATACCTACAGGTGTCTCGGAAGGGGGCGGTCCCTAATTAAAGGATTGCCCCCTAGATGGGCCCCATCCCTTCCTCAACCCAGAAGGTCGGTCAGGTCCGTGGACCTGGAAGCTGCTGGCTGGGATTGGGCCTGCGGCGGGGCAGCCGACGGAGCCGGGACCGGCTGTGGGGCCGGGGGCAGGCCCGGAGCTGCCGGTGTCGGAGGCTGCTGAAGTCCGGGGAGCGTACCTGCACCTCCGAACACATCGTCCAGGGACCCGGCCTCGGGCGGCGGGGGCAGGGCAGGCTGTTGGGGAACGGCCGCCATCTGGGGCGCCTGTACAACGGCAGGCAGGTTCCCGTAGAGGTCCTGTCCCTCGTAGACGCTCTTCTGCATGAGCTCGGCCTGTTTCCTTCTCTCCTCCTCCTCCCTTGACCTCTTCCTGCTCCGAATGAGCAGGAAGACAATGAGACCTATGAGCAGCAGCACCACCACAAGGATAATGACTATCAGAAGAAGGATGTTCAAGGGATCATCGGTCCATTTCTCCTCGGGTATCGGTTTCTCCCAAACTGCCTTGTCCAGGGGGGCGTAGTCCTCGCCGTCGTTGTAACCATCGCCGTCCGTATCCCTCTTCTTGGGGTCCGTTCCGTTCAGATACTCATTGATGTTGCTGAGGCCATCACCGTCTGAGTCCAGAAAAGCATCGGCGGGGTCGTACTTGTTGAAGCTGAAGGGGTCCTCCCACTCGTTCGGGAGCCCGTCGTTGTCGTAATCGTCGTCGTCCTTTATGCCGTCAACTACGATGTAGGTGGTGTTGGATACATAGGCCCCGCTTGAGTCAACTGCCCGGATGGTGATCGTATAGTTCCCGGCCCTTGGGAAGTTCCAGTAACCGGTCTCACCTACCCGATCGACCTGCCATCC
>JBFYMY010000275.1:0-2992 GCA_041304645.1 Thermoplasmatales archaeon | reverse complement strand
TGGGCCTCAACTACGGTTGGGTCTTCCTGTCCTACGGGTTCGGCGGCATAATCGGGCCGCTCCTGGGCGGGATAATGGGAGATATGGAATACTGGATGTGGGCGTTCATACCTGCAGGTATAGCCTGCTTGTTCGCGGCCGTATTGGCGTTCCTATTGAAACCCCCGGTGAAGAAGGAAAACTGAGGATTTGGGTCCATCGGGCACCAAGGGGAAAAAATAGGTTAATCTAAATTATTTTATATTTATTCTATGTTTATTTTTTTAAATTTGAAAATCAAGGTCTTTTTGGCCCTATAGTAATTTTAAAATAAGTGGTATGTCATGTTCAACATGTCGCAGTGTACGCATTGTGACATAGAAAAAAATAGAAAAAATAGAGAGCGAGGAGCAATTTTTGTTCATCACGCATTCAATCCTCTCTTCTTAACCCCTTGCTCTCTATGCTCTTTTTTCCTCGTCCAGTGCAGGCCAGGGTACCTTTTGTTCATGGATGTCCGGTTCCCCAGAAGGGGCCTGTGAACGCCTCGGACCGTGCACCCGGCAGAGACAGAGAGAAGGGCCGGAAGAGATGCCTCCACGCGCACATGGGGGGTTCGATGGGACCCGGGGCTACCGCTCTCTCAACCGAGGTCTTCGATGGGACGAGCAAGGGATCCCTGTTGCCGCAGGAAATGCAGCGCAGGCCTTGCCCCCTCCCCATGGAGGCCGTCCTGCCTCCGCAGAGGGGGCATCGCGGATTGTGTGAGCTCATCTTTTCAGCGAGCGAAATGACCTCGAGCTTCTCAAGGCTGAGGGAGGTCGGACCGGCAGCGCTCTCAGGCCTTACGGATGCCCATACCCTTACCCCGTCCCCGGGTATGAGCCCCGAAAGGGCCTTCCTGAAGGTCTTGGTGGGCTCATAGGCGAAGCAGGGCATTTCGATGCCTTGAAGGTCCTTGATATCGAACATGAGGTGACCCCCCTCCGAATATATGGGAGCCGATGATACGGCTGCTTCAGCGCTTATGGAGGAGTAGGGGACGACAGCGTCGAGCGAACCCACATGCTCTATATGGGCATCGGTGTGCTGATTCGTCTTCCACAGTACCCATCTCTCGACCCCTTGGGCAATGATCATCTTTGCGGCCCCCAACGCCTCTGACGGGGCCGTGGAGCGGATGCCTATGATGACAGGGCATGGGGAGCGGGGGATGCAGACGGGCTCCCCCTTCGCATCGACGTTGAAGAACGTCCTAGGGAACCTCTTCGAAGCCTCTTTGATGGAACCGCTGTCCACATCCCTCTTCCTGGCCTTACTGTCCACTGACCTGTACATCATGGCCTCGTATGTGAAGCTCCGGTCCAGGTCCGCACCTATTGCGGATAAGGCCCCTATGAGCCCCATGTTGTTCTTCCAACCCCTGATCATGGAGGGGGTGCCTTTGGCGGCTTCCAGCGCATCATCCACCTTCAGGATCCTGTGGAGGGCCCTTTCATAGAGCTCTTTCAAGGCATCAGGTACCTCTCCCTGGACGATCGCTAGGCCCGGGTTGGTCTGGGGGTCCTCCAGGACCGAGAACCTCTGGACAGCTCCCTCGCAGGTCCCGAACACGCTTTCCATATCGATGGTACCGCAGTCGAACCTCAGGCAGACGGCCCCGTTCCCCCTTGTCTTCCACGGGACGTTGGGGTTCAATCTCACCAGTTCGGGGAACCTGTCGGTCCTTAGACCGTGCTCCCTCTCCAGGAGCTCCAGTAGGTATGCTCCGAGATAGGTTGTGCACATCCCCCTTGTCGCCGAATCCGTCGAATCGACCCCTATATGGAGCAGCATGCGATCATTCCAATGCCTTGTCCAGGTAGGAGGCGATGATGGGAAGGAGGACCGTTGCGTCCCCCTCAAGGGTCACATGGGGCGCCTTCTCCTTGAGCTTGCCCCATGATATCGCCTCCCTTGTCCTTGCCCCCGAGAGGGAGCCGTCCCATTCCACTGCCGTCGTGATGAAAACGGCATAATCGAGGCCGTCCCTGTACTGGTTCCACCAAATGACATGGTGCTTGGAGATGCCACCCCCCACCATGAGGGCCCCGGTCTTCTTTGCATCGAACACTATATCGGCAAGCTCCTGCTCGTCCTTGAAGAGATCGAGCTTGAACTCGGGGTGGGTCTGCTTCCACATCCATAGCTGGCTCCCGAAGGCGCCGTCGAAGGGCCCCGGTATGTAGATGGGGATGTCGTTCTTGGCCGCCCAGTAGGTTATGGACGATTCGTCATCCAGCCTTAGTCCGACCTCTTTCACTATCTCCCTTGTGGAGAACTCGGTCCTTCCGGTCTTCCATATGTCCTTCATCATGGCCTGCAACTTCTTCTCCAGGATGATGCCGTAGGATTCCATTGGAATGAGGACGTTCCCGAGCCTGTGGATGTTCATATGGTGCAGTTCCACGTCGTCCATCTCGAAGGAGCCCCTATGGTATCTCTTCCAGGTCCTTGCAAGGTCGTGGTCCAGCATCCCCGTTGTCGTTATGATGCAGTCGAACCATTTCCTCTTGACCATCTCCTTGATGATACCCCTTGTCCCCGTGGAGATTATGCAGGCGGGGAAGGAGAGGAAATTGAAGCAGGAATCGTCCGAGAGCATCTCCCTCAATATGGAAGCCGCCTCGAAGACCTTGGCGGCAGTGAAACCCCCGGCCTTCCCCATCTGCTCCACCAGGTCCTCGACAGTTCCCATGGTGCTCAGGTCGTAGTCAATGACGGGTGGCGCCCGTATCTTCCTGGTCATGTTATCAGCGCTGTATCAGGGGGCCCCCTTTATAACTTTCCGACACGGAAAATAGGTGCGCAAGCATATTATGATAAGGCGTATTGGACCACGGATGGACCAGATATCATCGGGCCTGGCGCTCCTCTTGCTGTCCATAGCGGTCATACTGAGGCTTGACGGTTTCCTTCTTATATGGACGAGAAGGGAGCGACTCGATGTCGTCACGGCATCCCTGCTCGATCT
>JBFYMY010000274.1:0-9425 GCA_041304645.1 Thermoplasmatales archaeon | reverse complement strand
TGACCAGCAGGAGGACGTCGTCCCTCCTGGCGACTAGGTCGAAGGTGGTCCCTGGAAGTGCCGTGATCCTCACCTGGTCGAACCCTGACCTCTCGAGGACCACCACAATGGACCGGGTTAGCTCATCCATGTTCATAGGGACCATTTCCGACACCGTCTAGGTAGATGATGGACCCCAGAATAAGGCTTTCCAAAGAGAGAGTGTTGCAGGGGTCTCGGAAGAGAGGATTGTTCAGCATATTGGAGTGATACACCTAAAACAGCTACTCCCCTGCAACGTTGTTCGTATTACGAGTTGTATGGGGCGATGATCCATACAACATCCCTGATAGATGCTTATAGGTTAATAAATCTTGTTGGCCCTGTGCCTCTTGGGCATAGCAAACCTTTTTAAAAGACCTCTTTATACATTCGAAGTGCACCTCGGAGGGTCTGTTTTGAAAAGGGACCTCGTATCCATGCTGGATATAAGTGACGAGCTCAAGGAGCTCATAGATCTGGCCATTACAATGAAGGGCGAATGGAGGGAGGGGCTCCAATTCACCCCTTTCAAGGGAAAGACGCTAGGACTTATATTCGAAAAGCCAAGTTTGAGGACCAGGGTATCCTTCGAGGTCGGGTTCTCTCAGCTTGGAGGTACCTCTCTTTACCTGTCTCCGAGCGAGATACAGGTTGGCAAAAGGGAATCGGTCCATGATGTCGGGAAGGTCCTCTCACGGTTCGTGGACATCATCATGTACAGGGCGTTCAAGAACGAGATGATGAGGGAGCTTGCCAGGCATGCTGACGTCCCTGTTGTGAACGGCCTTGACGATAAGGAGCATCCATGCCAGGCCGTTGCCGATCTCATGACCATGACAGAGGTCAAGGGCACCCTGAGGGGCCGGACCTTTGCATGGGTAGGGGACGGCAATAATGTCCTCCATTCGCTCCTTCTGGGTGCTCCGGTCCTTGGCATGAACGTCAAGGCGGCATGTCCTGTGGGGTATGAACCTGACCCGGGTGTGGTAACGAAAGCCTCTGAGCTTGGGAAGAGGCATAAAGCATCCGTCCATATCCTTACCGACCCCAGGGAGGCTGTGAAGGGTGCGGACGTGGTCTATACCGATACATGGGTCTCTATGGGGGATGAAGCGGAGATGGGGAAGAGGCTAAGGGACTTTTCACCCTATCAGGTCAACATGGAGCTCTTCTCCCTGGCCAAGCCCGATGCGATCTTCATGCACTGCCTCCCCGCGCACAGGGGCCAGGAAGTGACCGATGATGTGATGGACTCCCCGAGGTCCGTAGTCTTCCAAGAGGCCGAGAACAGGATGCACGCCCAGAAGGCCATAATGGTCCGGCTCATGGGCAAGAAATGATGTCAGTTCAGGGCCCAATCATAGACCCTTTGCGCATCCCCGAGGTCGACGATCCCCATCCTGGACGGCTGGGGTTTGAAGTTCATCAGCTTCTGGAACTTGGTCTGGGACTGCCATGTGGAACCCTGGACCATCTGGACACCCCTGTAAACGTCCATCTCGAACCTGTGAACGTGCCCAGATGCGAGTATGTCCGGGACCTCTCCTATCACCATCATGTCGGTCTCCTCCGGTGAGAGCTGGTTCCTCATGCCGTAGCACGGTGAGAAATGCCTCATCCTCAGCATCTCCTTCATGCCCTGGATGGGGCACTCATAGGTCACATCCTTAAAGAGGGTGACCAGGTCGTCCAGCGACCTGCCGTGATAAGCGGAGACATGGACCCCGGACAATGAGAAATGGGTCGGGTTCGATAGGAAGTGGACCTTGGAGTTGGAGAACAGGTCCTGGAACTCATCCGGTATGGGGGGCTGCGGTTCTGCCAGTCTGACGGCATCATGGTTGCCGGGTATCAGCACCAGTTCTATATGCTCAGGGATACGGGAGAGCGAACCAGCCAGTGCCTCGTACTGTCTGGATATGTCCATTATCTTCAGGTCCTTCTCCTGTTCGGGATATACCCCTATCCCGTCAACAAGGTCGCCCGATATTACCAGGTACTTCACCCGTCTGCCCATATCGGCAGGGAGGTTCGCATCTCTCTCTCCCCTTAGCCAGGACACCATCCTGTCCCAGTCCTCTGCCAGGTACATCCTGGAGCCTATATGGATGTCGGATGTGAAGGCCGCAAGCAGGCCCTTGGACGTCGATACACGCCTCCTGTGGAACTGGGGCACATCCACCCTGACGACCTTGTCAGCGAAGACAATGCCCCCTCCCCTTCTGTCCCCGCTCTTGTACCTGCCTGTGACGGCTATCACCTCGTCATTGACAAGCCTGGTCTTGAATACCTCCTTGGTCTTTGAAAGGAGCGCCCTTACGGACCCTGTGGTGTCCTCAAGGACCAGCATCTGATGGCCGTTCTTCGTCGTCCTCGAGTCGGAGACCATGCCTATGAAGGTGAGGCCATCCTCAGTGCCATATATGCTGCTGATATCCGTGACGGGGAGCAGGTCCGGGTTCTGTTTCACGATGAGCTCCCTCAGGGCGCGGTATCTGTCTATGAAGAGGTTCCTGAAGTCCTCTATCTTACCCGTCGAGCCCAACCTTTCCGATGGGTCCATGAGGACCTGCAGGCCGCCCTCCTCATCGGACGCGGGTGCCCTGGGCCTGAAGTCCCCTCTCATGTCATCGTGTGCTCTATCTAATACGGTGACTGGATGTCTGAACGGTGGTGGTTCAGGTACATTGAGCGGTCCAGGTCCCAAAGGTCTCCGCAATGGCATGGGCGGTTGGGGAGGAGGTACGATCGTTGCACGAGCTGGCATCGCGGGAGGGGTGGGTGGGACGGCCTCATTATTGACCACGGTGGTCGGGCCCTGCGGTTCGAGTTCGGGCGCGGGGGCCGGAGCGGGATGGATGTCGCGGACCAACGGGGATGGGGAGGTTACCCGTTCCGGTGGCCTCGTCCATCCTCCTGTTTGCTGGACCGATAGTTCAAGGAGCTGAGGGATACCTATGATGGGCGGGAGCAGCCTACCACTGGACAAGGCTGCTTCGAGGTCCGTAAGGAGCGATGGGGTCTGGGAGAGCATCCTGTGAGCGTCCGGTGCCAGGAGCCTGTTCCATCTCATGAGCCTCTGGGCGATTTCCTCCATCGGGCGGCGATTCCGACCTCGGTCGTATTTATCTTTCCCGGGGGTGAGGTAAAAGTATGGTGTAGGTCCCCTTGGTGGCAGGGCAGTCCTGTGAATGTCATTTTACACCACTATCACTTATTATGTTGGACAAAGATATGTTTTTGTCCGACATTATTAAATATTTGTCGGACATATCATGGTGTGCTGTCGGGCAGGTGTAGGCGAACATGGAGAAGGCGGACAAGATCACCATCCGGTTGACGCCTGAACAGGCATCGGCCCTGGACTATCTGGTCAAAGCCGGAGAGTGCAAGAACCGGTCCGAAGCGGTCCGAACGTTGATAGACCGTCTCATCCAGAGCTCCATGGATGACGAGGGTAAGGTATTGGTCAAACTGCCCGACACTATGCTGAACGCGGTCGACATCCTTGTCTCTGCTGAGCATTTCGTCAGCAGGGAGCTCGGCATAAGGGAGCTCGTCCGCAACGGTCTGAGCCTCCTTGACATCGCTGTTATACAGGAGAGGCACGCCCTCCTCTCCGAGGCAGGGGCCGATAAGAAGGCCAGGGACATACTGGAGGGCGAGTACTCCAACATGCTCAAACAGTGATCTTGGGAAAGAACCTGAACAGATGGGATCTAAGAATGGGATGCACTCTGTAGGGGTCCTCGAAATAATTTTCGGGGGAGACAAGGGCCCCTACACTCTTTTTTTCTATTTCGAAACCTCATGTCTCTGGGGTCTGGACCGGAACAATGTTGCCGTTCTCCTGAGGCGGTTCAAGAGGTTGTGTAGCCTGGACCGTTTCGGTCGGGGCCACTTCTGCCGGGACCTGGGCTTGCGGTAGGTTCTGAGCTGGGCCGACAGGTGATGGTGCTGCCAATGGTTGCCCCGGCGTCAATGATCGCCTGGGCGCGAAGAGGAAGTCGATATCGGGGGTCTTACCCTGGACAACGGGGGGCTGCCCCTGAAATTCCTGGTCGTAGTTTGGGGGCACCGTTACCTGAGGCGCTTGTCCTAATGAAGCAGCGTTCACCCCCTTCCTCTTCCTCTGCAATAAAAGCGCTATGACGGCCAGGATGACCAGGACCAGGACGACCAGGGCCGCAATGATGATGACAGGGCCTATCCCATCATCTTCGACCTCGGGTGGGTCTTCTTCGACCACCACCTCCTCCACGGTCACCTTGAGGAAATCGTTTCCGCTCTTGCCAAGGTCATCCCTGACCGTAAGGGTGACATTATAGGTCCCTGCCTGCATGTATATGTGGTCCACTATCCTTCCGGTGATATTGCTTCCGTCATCGAAATCCCAGTGGAAATAGATGAGCTGGCCCGATGAGGACGAACCGGAAGCATCGAAACGCAGTGCATCACCGACCTTGGCCGACATATCCTGCCCCGCAAATGCCACGGGCGGTGCCCTTACAGGCACATCAAGGGTCAATGTGACATCCTCGATGGAAGTGGTCCTGAGGACCAGCTGGTGCTCGCCCGAGGTGGCCGTGAACGATGATGTGAAGCTCTTGTATGCCAGGGGGAGGAGGGAAGAAAGGAACTCGCTCTTCAAAGGGGTCCCATCGAGCTGCAGGGTCATTGTAACGTTCTCCCCTTTAAGATTGCCAGTATTGGTCAGTTTGAACATCACGTTCACGGTCTCGCCCTCCTTGGGCGCGCTGGGTGTGATGGCGAGCTCCGGGAGAAGCCTCGTTTCGTAGTGGACCACGATAAGGGATATGTTGGTCGATACCGTGCCTCCGAAACCGTCATCGACCGAAAGCGTTATGACATGCGTTCCGGCCGAAAGGAGCTTTGTCATGGCCATGCCGTAACCCAGCCTTCCGTCCAGGTCAGAGCTCCATTCGACGGTCAACGGGTCGCCGTCTCCGTCGAAGGTCCCGCTTGCGTTGAAAGTGACGGGGACCCTGTCGGAATTCTCGGAGTTCGGCGCTGGAGAATAGATGACCGCTCTTGGGACCAGGTTCCTCACCGTGGGACCGATCAGCTCGGAAACCTCTTCCGCCGGTAACCTTACGTCGAACTTCCCGTCACTGAAATCGAAGTGGAAGGTATGGTTGCCCAGGTCGAGCCGTGTCGAATACCTGAACTCGACCCCCTTCTTGATGTCCGTACCCACCATGGTCATGTTGTTAGGGGCCCCATCAATGACGACCTGACTCCTTACCGGAGAGTCACCATGATTGTCCTTGTACTTGACGGAGAAGGTGAACAGGTCCCCCCTTGCTCCCTCGGGGAGGTCCACTCTACCTTGTGAGAGGATGGGAGCATAGTTGGCCCTTGCCACTATGAATGTGGTCTCCCCCTTCATGGGATATCTGACTTCACTTATGCCATCAGAGAAGACCATATGGTAGTAATGGTCCCCTAATGTAAGCTTGGACGTATAGTCGAACTCGACGCCTTTGGCATAGTTCAGAGTACCGCTGGGCTTCATATTGTAGCTGCTCCCATCTATGAAGAGATAGGACCTGACCGGTGTCGCGTTCTCAGGGTCCTTGTAGGTCACGCTTATATGGTAGGTCGAATCCGTATCCCCTTCAAGCGGGTCATGTTTGGGGTCAATAAGCTCGGGAATGTGATTCACATGGAAGTTGATATCTCCGGTGGTAGGGACCCTGACCGTCCTGCTATCGACCTCGAACTCGAGATGGTAGGGGTGGTCCCCCGGAGCCATCTTCATGACCTTGGTGTACTGGACCCCGGTCCTGAAGCCCGAGGTCTGGGCCGTGGTCAGGGTAATAGCGCTACCGTCAAGGAACAGCTCTGCCCTTTCCGCAGGCCTGTCGTACCAGTACTTGTAGGTCGCTGTGAAGGTGAAGTTGGTGCTGATGTCCCCGTCGAGGGGAGTGAACTCCATACCTATGACCTCGGGGGGGCGGTCGGGCTTGGTGTACTGGAAGGTCTGATTATGGGAGAGCGTCTGGACCTGTTGCTGTTTGTTGTTGTGAACGGTGGCTTGGAAGGTCTGGTAATCGTGGTCCTTGATGACGAACTCAGGGTAGTAGTTGGTGTATATGGCGGGTTTGATGAGATCGAAATCAAGTAGCATCACATCAAGTCCTTTGAGCTCAAGAGCATTTGCCATGTATGTTTCCGTGTTGGACCCAGAGCTGCATGTACCATGGTACCATTTGACCCCGGAAGGCATCTCCACCAGGAACGTGTTGACCTGGACGCCAGACATCCAGGTATGTTCCATGCCGTACGAGGTTATCTGCACATTCAGGTCGGGGATGGTCTTTGTGACCTTCTTGCCCATGGCCGGGTTAAGTTCGACTATTTTGTTGGAATCGACCCCTCGCGAAATCATATCATTGTGAAGGGCGTTGTTCCCAGCGACGTAGGCTCCCGTGTTCCTTGCTACGCATGCTACCTCATCAGGGTCATAGTGGGAGCTATGACCGTGAGGTGCCTGGAGGATCAGGTCCGCCCTCTTGATGGATTCCGGGTTCCAGATGCATGCGGTCTCGTTGGGGAACGCTTCTACGAATATCACCAGGTCATCGTCCCAGACACTGAAAGCGGTGGACCCGAAGTCAGCAGCATCGTGGTTGAGATAGGTGAAGTTCAGCATCGGTCCCCCCCTTGTATCCCTTGTCTGTGGGGGGTCCGCCGAAGGTCCTTCCGTTCCGGACCCTGCGGTCGCTGGAATGACCATGAGAACCAAGAGCAGTATCGAAATGGCGAAATGCTTCCTCATATCCATCCTTCCTGGACCATCATGCGGAACCCTATAAAGCCCGATTCAAAGGACCCCCCAAAGGTCCGATGGTCCGAAATGAAGTACTCCTCTGTTTCCTTATTTAACCTTTTTCAGTTTATGTGAGGTTTTTCTTCCAGGGATAGTTGGATAAGGGGCCCCGTGATTTACCCGCGATGGTTCCCATTCCCGAGGTCAAGAAGGCTGTCCTTGCATGGATATCACGGGACGATGAGCTCGTCCCCGAGATGAGGGAGCTCTGCACATCGGCTGGATACAAGGTCGTTCATGAGGTAAGGCAGGTCAAGGACCGACCCGACCCCAAGTTCTATTTCGGTTCAGGAAAGGTGTCGGAGCTCTCCGAGATAGAGGATGTGGAGTACATGCTCACTCCTGCGGACCTGACCCCACCCCAGGCCTATTCCATATCCAAGACCTCCGGATTGGTGGTGCTGGACCGGATACGGGTCATCCTAGAGCTCTTCAAAGAGAGGGCAAGCACCCCTGAGTCTAGGCTCCAGGTGGAGCTAGCGGACCTCCATCACCAGATGCCCATCATCAAGGAGTACATCCATCAGGGTACCCTTACCGAGAGACCGGGTTTCCTGGGTGGCGGGGAGTACATGGTGGATTATTATTACGAGATGGCAAGGAAGAGGATGGCAAGGATCAGGAAGGAGCTTGCCCTGACAAGGAAGGCAAGAGGGCAGAAGAGGGCCCTGAGAAAGAGGAGGGGCGCCCGGACCGTTTCAATTGCGGGTTATACCAATGCTGGGAAATCCACCCTGTTCAATGCGCTACTGGCCGATGACGACCCTTTGAGGTCGGCAGAGGTCAGCCCAATGGTGTTCACGACGCTCGGGACTACCACCAGGAAGATGAGCGGAATACGGAACTGCATGGTGACCGATACGGTCGGAT
Source organism: Thermoplasmatales archaeon (assembly GCA_041304645.1). Lineage (GTDB taxonomy): Archaea > Thermoplasmatota > Penumbrarchaeia > Penumbrarchaeales > Penumbrarchaeaceae > JALOTP01. The sequence goes on along the minus strand of JBFYMY010000274.1, from coordinate 1,681 downwards.
TCATCAGGGACCTGCCTCCATGGCTCGTCGAGGGTTTCATGTCCACCCTCGAGGAGGTATTCCTTTCGGACGTTGTCCTTTTAGTCGTTGACCCCTTGGACCCGGATGATATGCTGGTAAGGAAGCTTGCCGACTCCCTTAAGGTCCTCCGGAACGGAAGCACCCAGGGGAAGGTCGTTCTGGTACTGAACAAGGCTGACCTGCCATGTGTCCGCTCGGAGGAGGAGTTCCTGACATTGGTCAAGAACGGCCTTGACCCTGCTCTGTTAGCAATGATATCGGACATCGTGCGGGTATCGGCCAAGGACCGGACCAATATCGATGGATTGATCCATGCCATAAGGCAGTTGTTCGGACCGCTGGTCCGTTTCAAAGCGGTCGTCCCTCAGACCGAAATAGGTTTCGAAGCGGTCAAGTACATCAGGGAGCTTTCGGAGGAGAGCGAGGAGGGGTTCGTGGAGGCTGACATTGAGGTATCGGGCCTCCTTGAGGAGAGATGGGTGGTCCCGGTGACCCGGCGGGTAATGGAAGCAGGAGGTCAGTTTATCATAGTCACTCCAAATGCTGCGGACGAAAAGGGTTTAATCCCGATATCATATGACATGAAAGGGACATGATATGAAGGCCGTCATACCCGCAGCAGGATTGGGGACAAGGCTCCTTCCCGTTTCCAAGGCGCAGCCGAAGGAGATGATGCCGGTCCTGAACAAGCCAGCCATACAGTATGTGGTGGAAGAGGCTTCGTCCGGCGGGTTCCACAAGGTCCTCATAATCACGAACCGGAACAAGAAGGTGATGGAGGACCACTTCGACCGGAACCTGGAACTGGAGAACCTCCTTAGGAAGAAGGGAGCTACCGAGGCATTGAAGGAGCTTGAGAGGATAGAGGGGTTGGCCGACCTGTTCTACCTTCGTCAGAAGGAGCAAAGAGGGCTCGGAGATGCGGTCCTCTGTTCCGAGAGCTTCGTCGGGGAAGGGACCTTCGCGGTCCTCCTTGGTGACGATATCATAATATCGGAAGTTCCTGCGATAAGGCAGCTATACGAGGCCCACCTCAAGGTCAAAGCGCCCGTCATAGCCCTTGAAGAGGTCCCTCTTGACAAGGTCGAGCGCTACGGGATAGTGGACCCGGGCAGGGAGATATCCCCTGGTCTGTTCAAACTGAAAGGGATCGTCGAGAAGCCAAAAAGAGATAAGGCCCCCTCGAGGATGGCGGTGATGGGGAGGTACATCCTCGATAGCGATATCTTCGGGTGGCTGAGGGAGTCCCCGACGGGCGTCGGGGGCGAGCTTCAGCTCACCGATTCGCTTGCAAGATACATTGGGACCAAGGGTCTCTACGGACTTGTAGTTAAGGGGCTGAGGGTCGATATAGGCTCGGTGGAGGATTGGCTGAAAGCGAACATCCAGGTCGCTCTCCTGGACCCGGAGCTGAAGAAGAAGGTCAGGGACTATATCGATTCGCTCAAGGCGGAAGGAAAGTTATAAACTTCAATGTAGATTTTTCTATAGTGTGGGCAATAAATTTCTACTAATTATAAAAACCATTAATAATAATATTTTTGATAGTATAATAAAGAAACTTGGAATGGTCAAACCAATTACACTCAGCATAACGTCTTTTTTTTCATCTCGGTCTTTCATTGACAATAACAGCTTGTATAACGAATAAATAACTATT
>JBFYMY010000273.1:0-3193 GCA_041304645.1 Thermoplasmatales archaeon | reverse complement strand
GTATCGGGTGAGCACTCGCCGGCGGGTCCCTCGTCCCCTTTCCGTTCGCTTTTCCCGAGATTGGTCCTCACCAGCGCGGTCAGTTCGCTCACGTTTACGGGTTTGTGGAGGATCGCGGTGATCCCCGTCCTTTTGAGCTTCTTACTATCGAAAGAGGCTGTATCGGAGGTCATGAGGACCATGGGGACCCTCTTGATGTTCTCGACCTCCCTCAGTCGGGATATGAGCTCGGCCCCGGCCATGTCCTTCAGGCTTTGGTCGGCTATTATCAGGTCGAAGGCCCCTTCGCCCTTCCTCCTCAATGTATCGATGGTCTCCTCAGCGCTCCCTGCGTTGGTGAGGACCGCACCAAGCCTCTGGAAGATCCCCTTGAAGATGGCCCGGTTTACCTTATTGTCATCGGCTACAAGGATGGACACCCCTTCGAGCTCCCCGGCCTTGATGCCCCTGGCGGCGGACCGGGAGACAGGCAGACCGAGCTCAGCGGTGAAATGGAATGTGCTGCCCTTCCCCTCCTCGCTCTCCACCCATATCTTCCCTCCCATGAGGCCTACCAGTTTCTGTGAGATGGAAAGGCCGAGCCCGGTCCCACCGTACTTGCGGGTTATGGATGAATCGGCTTGGGTGAACGATTCGAATATGGTGCCTAGCTTGTCCTTGGGTATGCCTATGCCGGTATCGGAGACGGAGAACTGTATGGTGGACCTGTCATCCTTCACCTTACCCCCCTGCATCTCGGTCCTGACCGTGATGGAACCATCATCGGTGAACTTGATGGAGTTCCCTATCAGATTGATAAGGACCTGTCTGAGCCTCATGGGGTCCCCCATGAGCCTTTCGGGCGTCCTCTTGTCCAGATCGAGCTTGAGGACTATGTCCTTCTCCGCCGCTTTGAAGCTCATGGTGCCTATCACGCTCGATATCATCTCCTTGATGTCGAACTCGGTGAACTCTATCTCGAGCTTTCCCGCCTCTATCTTGGAGAAGTCAAGGATATCGTTTATGACTATCATGAGCGCCTCTATGGATTCCTTGGCAAGCGTCAGGTACTTCCTCTGCTCGGTATCGAGCTCGGAGTCCAGTACGAGCTCGGTCATGCCCTTTATGGCGTTTATGGGGGTCCTTATCTCATGGCTCATATTGGCCAGGAACTCGCTCTTTGCGACTGCGGCCGCTTCGACGCTCTCCATGGCCTTCTTGAGCTGGTATTCTATCTTCTTCCTCTCCGTGATATCGACGCTCAGCTGGGCGACCACCCATTCCCCGCTCTCGTCCTGCAGGGGAATGGATGTGACCTGGACGATAGCTCCTTCGGAACCTCTCAACTTCCTCTCGTGGACATTTATGACCTTGGTGTCAAGGACCTCATCGATGTAGCAGTTCTCGCACGGACCGTTCTTTTTATAGAAGTAATCGTAGCACTTCCTTTCGCCTACCTCACCGTAGAGGTCAATGAATCCCGAATTGACATAGGTAAGGTTCAGGTCCCTATCGATGATGTTCATTCCTGTCTTGGTGGTCTTTAGGATCTCATCTATCTTGTGCTTTAGGGTCCGGACCTCCCTGCTGGTCCGCTCCAGCTCGACCATGGCCTTCTCTGTCTGGGCCCTCTCCATGTTGGCATCCTGCATGAGGCTCATAGCGATCTTCTGGGCCTGCTCCAGATCGCACGTCCTGTCCTTCACAAGGACCTCTAGCTCCTCCCTGTGCCGTTTGAGCTCCCTTTCGTTGTTGACCCTATCGGTAACATCGCGCATGGTCTCAATGGCACCATAGCATTCACCGGCCTTGTTGAGGAGCGGTGACGCGACCACCCATAGATGAGCGTCCTTTCCATCCCTTAGACCCTGGACCAGTCCCTCGGAGAAATGGTACTTCCCGGACCTCTCGACCCGATGGCCTTCCGATTCCCATTCGAGCGACACATCGTCCCCATGATCGAAAAGGCAGGACCTTGCAACATCGAAGAACGGGACACCCAGTGTCGAACCGTCCTCACCCAGGACCGATCCTTTCTTGGACCCGGTTAGATCCTCTATCGCCCTGTTCCAAGCGATTACCTTCATATCACGGTCCATGACGAAGGTCGGTTCGGGAAGGAGGTCAATAATGTCCATGAGCTGCTGATGGGAGCTCACCAATGACTCCTGTGCCTCCTTGGTCTCGGTCACATCCCTCATCACCGTGATTATATGGCTTACCTTGTTATCGGTGAAGACAGGCACCTTCCTGACCTCTGTCACGAGCTTTCCATCGGTCGTCGTGAGCCTTTGCTCAGTGACTATGACCTTTCCGGTCCTCAGGACCCAATCGTACTCCTCTATGATCTTCGATGTATAGAAATGATAGACGTCCGGGAGCTTCTTCCCGATACAGTCCTTTTCTACCCCAAGGTAATCGTTCATCTTGGCACAGCTGTCGTTCATAAGGACGATCTCAAGGTCTGTGTCCACGACATGTATGGCATCCGACAGGGAGTTGATGACGGTCCTGTACCTCTCATCGCTCTCCTTGAGCCTCTTGGAGAATTCCATGGTCTGGATGGAGCTGGCCTTGGCCGCCTTGCACGCTTCGGTGTCAAGATCCTTCGAGGCCGCGACTAGCCTGCCCAACCTGAGATGGGTATCGACCCTTGATAGGACCTCCTCTTCAAGATAGGGTACATCCAGATAATCGGCCCCTCCGGCCTTGAACCCCTTGACCTTGTCCCTATCGCCATTCTTCATGTTCACGAATATGATGGGGATGTCCCTGGTCTTTGAGTTCTTCTTGAGGAACCAGCAGACCTCGAAGCCGTCGGAACTATGCAGATCGATATTGATCATTATGAGCTCGGGGGGAAGGTGGTTCAGGGTCTTCATGAGGATCTTCATGTTCTTGGCCCACCTCACGGTATGGCCGGCTCCCCTCAGGAGCTTGTCAAGGTCGGAGAAGATATCGTCATCATCCGTGATGAACAGGATATCCCCTCCCCTATCCGGGATATTATAAGGGTTCATCGCTCTTCACTTAACCTGATATGCCTGTGGTACGGGTCGTTCGACCAATTACCTGTCAAAGTGACCTTCACATGGAAGATCTGCTGGACACCAATAAAAAAAATGGTCCATATTGAGATATAAACCTTTTCTATCCATTATCAAACCCTGTCACTGGGATACTTCTCTGGTCTTCCCAGTTCCCTCATGAGCAC
>JBFYMY010000272.1:0-2831 GCA_041304645.1 Thermoplasmatales archaeon | reverse complement strand
CGGGCTTTTGTACCTTATCGAAATTTCGTCATTAAAAAGGAACTGACAGGACATGGATTATCAACCCCGCCCCCCACTCTTCCTCCGTTGCTCCATCTCCTCAAGCTCTTCCTCCTTGAGGAGCTCTGACTGCGAAGGTCGTTCTCATCCGCGCTTTCCCTGGTGATATTCCCCCAGCTAATCTTCCTCGGAGCTCTGTCAGCAAGACTTTTCCACCCTCTGATAGAAGGCTCCGTGAGCGCAGACGACCTTCGAACAGGTGCTGTTGGTGCGCTATTCATGTTCGGGATCTCCATGGGAGGCCTGGCATTCATGGGCCGAGAGTTCATCGAGAGGGCGCTGGGCCCGGTCACGATGTTATCCGCCTCCACACAATACCAACCTGTGTCCGACCGGAGGATGTATGCGGCCTATTTCCTCCACGATGCGATATTCTATCTGCTCCTGGTGCTCGCACCACTTCTGGGAGGACTCTTACTGGGATGTCTTGTCAGGCCTGCAGACCCGATGGAGGCACTGGTCCTTGCCTTTGCCCTTTGCTCCTCCTTCTTCCTGGGCCTCTCTCTGAGCATGACGGTATCGGCCGCCATCAATAACAGGAGGCGCACCCATCTACTACTGGTCCCGCTATCGATCGTCCCGCTGATCGTGATACAGCAGACCACTGACCGTCTCGAGGGTTTCCTCCCTCCGATGCTAGCCTTGAGAAGCTCACCGCTCATCTGGCTGTCGGTCTCTACCATCCTCACAGTCGTGTACTGCACTGTCGGGATCATCGTTTTCGACGGAATGCCCATGGAAGGCCAAAGGCCCGTTTCGGGTTCGTACACCAGAATTCACATGGCCGCAAGGATGGTCTATCCACATGACCCGATCGGGCGGTCACTGCTCGCAAGGGACATGGTGAACCTTATCAGGGGGAAGGCATACGTAAGGATCGCCTTCTCCATGCTCTTTCCGGTGATCATAATATCCCTGATGGTGGGCATGATCGGCAGCTTTGACGGGTCCGGGCTTAGGTTCAACACGGCATTCTTCGCTGTCATGGTATCCTTCTTCACCATTTCCATCTATTCGCACATGGAGAGCATGGACTTCCTGGAGTTCGACCAGACGATACCGGTAGATGCGGTTTCCCTGATAAGGGTCAAATTGAGGGAGCATATCCTCATCGCACTGCCCATATCCCTGCTCTTCCTCCTGATCATGACCGCAGCCACCGGTGAATGGAAGGAACTGTTCTTCTCCGTACCGCTCCTCCTTGTCGCCATACCATACATGGCCCATGTCACCGCCTACCTGACGGGCCTATGGACGAACACCCTCCTTCTGGACTCGTCCGTGTTCGTAAGATACATGGTCTTCACGGTACTGCCGCTCATGTTCTCAATGATGCTGTCCCTACTGATGACATCCGCCTTCCTGCCCTCTGTCATCGGAATGACGGTCATCATGGTCATGGGCGCATTTGCCACGGTCATAATATCAAGAAAGATACCTTCAAGGTGGAAAGGAACGGTCCTCGATTCGGCTGGGGGCGGGTCCCCTGGATGACCATCAATGGGTCTTGGCCCAGGCGTAATGCCTCATTCTGGGAGAGTTGCCGAAACCGCAAGAGGCGCAGGCCTTCTTCCTTATATGGTATGCGTGGTTCCCGCATCTCCTGCACCTTATGTGGGTCTTCTTGTTCTTCTTTCCCTGGGACGGAGTTCCCTTTGACAACTTGAACACCTCTTTTCTACATCATGGGGAGATGAAAATCACGTTATCTCCCCGTACTATGGTCGTCTCCGAACGCCTGATGGTCTCACCATCGATTATCTCTTCGGCATCCTTGAGGACAAGGTTCATATGGATATCGAACCCGTCCAGGACGCCCCTGAACTCCCTACCGGCCCTGAGCTCAACGATGACCCTACCGGAGACGGCCTGGCTCAACACGCTCAGGGGTTTTTGGGTCATTTCAGGGACCTCGAGTGGGGGACTACATACAGGTTTGTTATTTAAGGGTTGTGACATTGGAAGGCAGGGGTCCAGCATCACTTCAACAGGTCGTCCATCACCTCTTCCAGGTCGGTCATGAGCTCATCCGGGGGCTCCATCATTTCCTCTGGAACTGGAGGTTCAACCGCCTCCATCTCCCTTCGGGCGAGGTCGCCCTCTATCTCCGGAGGTGCCGGGGGAACGGAAATGGTGCTCTCCCTGCCCTTGCCCGGAGGGGGGCTGCTGAGGACAGCTACCGAAACGGATTTCGCCTCTAAAGGCGAATCGGTCCCAACACCTTCGAGGACCGCCCTCTGCTTTACCTCTTGGACCCGGATGAACACACCGTAGCCTATCAGGACCGCGAGCAGGACAATGGTTATGACAATGATCACCATGGTGTTCCCCCGAACTTCGTCCACAACGACCTCTATCATGACCTGGACATGGGCAGTCCCGTTCCCGCCACTGTCATCCACCCAGATATCGAGGGGATAGGACCCCGGACCGATGGTCTTGTTGACCTTCAGGGAGATCAGGCTCGTATTCCCTTTGAAGGTCCCGAACTGCCATGATGCGGTGACTATGAACACCTTGTCCCCATCCTGGTCCGTTATGTCCAGATCGATCATCAGCGTTCTGCCTGGTCTCGTGGTCAGTAAGGGTGGTGCTATGACGGTCGGTGGGTCGTTAGTGGGCTCAACCCTCAGATTAATGTCCCAGGATGCGTCCCCTCCCGAACCGTCCACGACATCGATCGTGAGCTTGTTGTCCCCGACCAGTGAGTTGTCAGGTAGGAATGTGATATTGAACGTATGGACCTGCCCGTCCCTGGATGAGTTGATGTC
>JBFYMY010000271.1:0-3709 GCA_041304645.1 Thermoplasmatales archaeon | reverse complement strand
GTGCTCCCATCTCGAGAATTTGATGGGGAAGTACGGTGATGTGATCTTCATAGGGGATGGGACAACGGACCTTTGTGTTGCCAGGAAGGCCGATCTTGTCCTTGCCAGGGACAAACTCCATGATCTTTTGACCAAGGAAGGTAAGGAGCATATCCGGTGGTTCGATTGGTCAGATGTGAGGATCGTCGTCGAGAGGTCATTTGTTGCGTTCTCGTGATGGGAAGGGTAGAGCTTTCGATAGATCGAACCTGAGGTGCTTTCCCTTCAAGGGCAGCACCACCTTCTTTCCCTCAAGGGCCGAGATATGGGCTGCCTGCATCACTTCGACCGTGAGGCGGCCTTCTTCCAGTGAGACGGCAGCCTGCTTCCCCTCGTTCAGGACATCTATGACGTTCTGCAGCACCTTGTCGTGATTGGACATGGAACCCTGATAACCACCCTTGTATGTGTTGGGGGGACCTCCGGGGGGTAGGTCCGGTCTGGGAACGCCTTCAACGTTCCATTCGACAAGCTCGTTAAGATACTTGCCCCCGACCTTGACCGTTCCCTTCGTACCCAGGACGGTGATGGAGCCCTCCAGGTTCGATTGATAGGTTGATGTGGTGTAGTTCATGACGGCCAGTCCGCCGCCCTCCAGCTCCACCCTGACGGAGCCGGTGTCCTCTGTCTCGGTGTACTCGTGGGATAGGTTCGCCATGTAGGATTCGACCGAGAGGGGTCTCCCACCGAGCCAGAGGAGGAGATCTATGAAGTGGGAGCTCTGGGTGAACAGGGCGCCGCCGTCAAGGGAGAGGGTCCCCCTCCACGGTTCTTCCTCATAGTAGCCCCTGCGTCTGTTCCAGAAGACGTTCGATGAGATGATTAGGACCTTACCCAGACTACCTTCCTCAACGACCTTCCTGAGGGCGGCGACGGGGGGATTGTAGCGGTTCTGCTTGACGAGGAAGTACCTCTTATCGGTCCTCTTCTGGACCTTGAGCACCTCATCGGCATCCTTGAGCGAGAGGGCCATGGGCTTCTCGGAGATGGCATGTTTCCCCGCCTTCATGGCCTTCACTGACATGGAAGCATGGAGCCCGGAGGGGGTGCAGATGTCAACGACATCGACGGAGGGGTCCTTGAGTACCTCTTCGAACAAGGTCTCTGCGCGGCAGTTCCCCTCCAAGGCACCGGCCTCTGCACGGTCAGCTTTGATATCACATACCGATACGAGCTCGGCCCCAGGCAGCTGCTTGAGGAAGTGAACGTGCCTTGAGCCTATGTTGCCGTAGCCGACCACCGAAAAGCGGACCCTGTCCATGATCGCACCGGAAGGGGCATCGCGGGAGGATTACTTAAAATCAACCTGGGATTGGACTGGTGGTCCATCAGGTTTTGGTATGGTTGGATCGGGACCTTCCATGATCGAAGTCATCTCGATGGACCCCAGGTTCGGAACCTCCTGAACATCTCCCGTTCCTTCTGGAACGATGTTCTGGTCATTATCGTCTTCCATTGGTGGTCCGACATCGCCAGGAGGTATGGTCCCGTCGATGACAGGACCGTTCGGTCCATCTGGTCCTTGATCGACACTATCCTTGTCCCTATCGGTCGTTGTATCAGTGGAGCCATCTCGTCTGGACCTAAGATAAATGGCAATACCAAGAATAGTTATCCCCAATGCCATCAATAAGACGATCCCGATATTGATGAATCGATAGAAGGGTGTATCTGGGCCATCAACGGATTCAACCTTGATGATCAACGGATCCCCGAAATGACCATGGTCATTGATGATGACATAGATGGCGAATAACCCTTCTTCTTTCAATTTGAAGGTCCCTTCTTTCCCTTCAAATGAATCGATCGTTCCAATTCCTCCGGGATAGGTCTCCATTGTGACCTTCAGATCAAGATCGGCCTCATATCCAGAATAGGTCAATGATATCCTGACTTTCTCTCCCTCCCTGTAATGTTCCTTCTCGGGTCCTACCCTGATCGTGAGATTCAGCGTGCTCAGATCGTAGTCAATTCTCAGCGTATGGTTGGTGATCCTCGAACTCCCCCCATGAACGAAGGTTTCGATATGGAGGATATAATTCCCATGATCACCATGGACCGGTTCGAAGGACAATCGGTCTCCAATTAAACTGACGAAGTCTAGGTCTGATATTACTCGGAATCCTATAGTTCCATTCTTTTTGTAATCAGTACCCAGTACATAGACTGATTTCTCCTTCTCTTTCACGATGATACTATCAGTAAAGTTTATAATCGGTGGTGGACCAACAAATACCAAGATCTCAATGACAATATCAAGGTAACCACCACGACCATCCGTGACGTTGATGATGAAACCTTTTGTTCCGACCTCATCAAGGGACGGGGTCGCTGTGACCTCGAACCAATCCGGTAAGTCCACCTTCACCCAATCCAGTTTGGGCTCGATCGAAGCGATCGATAGAGTATCCCCGTCGAGGTCGACAACAAGGAGCTGGTCGGTCTGAACATCACCTGCTTCGACCCTCATCAGGTGATGGTCTGGTCCTAATGGAGCTCTATTCCTTAAAAGGACAAGGATAACGATGGTCCGGTTCACAAAGGAACCGTTATTGTCATTCACTTTGACCGTGAGCGTTCTATTCCCCACATCTGTTATGTCCGGTCTCAACATGAGCAGCATACCCTCTACCCAACAGCTCCCATTGCCATCATAGCCAACACTTATGGTCAGGTCATCTTCGTTGACATCCATAACGTTCAACACATAGCTCGATGTCTCGCCTACATAGGCTACCAACCCGAACATATCCCCTATAACGGGTGGGACATTATACGGTATCACGAACACATTGACGATTTGATGGGACTGGGAACCGTTCCCGTCGGATAACGTCAACTTCACCCAGAACACTCCCGTCTGGTCATCTCCCGCAGTGAACACAAGATACCTGTTGTCCTTGATGCTGAACCTAAAGGGTGCATTCGTCAAATCAACATACACAGCTACATTATCGCCATTGGGATCGCTGAACTTAAGCTCCCTCTCGACATGAAGCCCCGGATATGTTGTGATATTATCTACGGGTTCAAGCTGCGGGGGAAGATTGAGATAGAGGACCTCGACAACAAACTCGCCCGTATCCCTTGTCCCATTTCGATCATAGACCGTGATGTTGAACTCGACGAAACCCACATCCTCCTTCTTGGGTCTGAACGAAAACTCTCCCGTATCATTGTTGAGGTCAAAATCAACTTCCCTGTCAGATTCGATGACGAATAACGGTCCATCACCGTCTGGGTCCGATGCTGTAAAGGTCAGGTTCAGCCACTTGCTCGCTTCCACCCTGTGCTCCGCTATGAACGGGTCAAGTTCTATCTTCCGATTCCACGGCTGTCCCCAGGGAACTATCAGCGGATACCTGTCAACACTATCCGCATCTATGTAAATGGGGTGATCAACTATCCCGTTCCCGTCCCAGTCGTGGTAATCCTCCATGTTGGACCAGTAGTTCCCCCATGTACCATTGTCCCAGGTGTTCGCTCCTTCGTCCACTGCGTGGACATCGTTCCCTATGAGATTGTTCCTGTCCATGACAAGGTTCTTAGCAGAGCTTTCCACAACTATACCCTTCCCGCACTCGCTTATGTTATTCCGTGACAGCCCTCCACCGTCCATATATCTTAAACCTACACCTTCCGTACAGTTCTCGATAACATTGCCCTTCAG
>JBFYMY010000270.1:0-15320 GCA_041304645.1 Thermoplasmatales archaeon | reverse complement strand
AGGGTGAGGCATTCCACAACGGCCTTCCCGGCCTCCCTCCTCATGTTCAGGGCCTCGGTCCTGACCATCGATCTAGCCCCCGCATCCACGGCCCGTCTGGCCAGGAGCTGGTCGAAAGCGTCCCTCCTTATGACCATGCCGGCCTCGGGACCGGCCCTGTCAGAGTCAAGCACGGCATGTTCCCCACCCGGAGAACGAATGATGGCCCCTTTGACGTAGTTATCGACCCAGCTCTTGTCGGGCGATATCCCCAGGAGGTCTGGCGTGGCCCTGCCCAACCCCTCGCCGCATCTCACCGGGACCCCTATCTCGGGCCGCTTCTCGACGACCAGAACATCGACCCCCCGCGATGCGGCCTCCCGTGCTGCAACGGTCCCTGCCGGTCCGGCACCTACTATCAGGCACTGGACGGTGAGCTCTTTAGGTCTCATCGAACACCCTCCTCGAAACAGCCCTCGGGACAGAAGAGGACGCATCTGTGGCAGCCGGTGCACCTGTTCGGGTCGATGATGATGGAGTTCGAACGAAAGGCCATGGCACCGGACGGACAGCTGCCGACGCACGCGACGCACCTGATGCAGCGGAGCGGGTCCCATACGGGAGGGGACATCATGGTACCAAAACGACATGGGGCTTATTATGCTTGAGGGGAGAACCATAAATAAGCATTCACCGTTCACGGACGATGACCGGTGATGTCATGGAATGGCCAGACAAGTGCGTCGAGCTGACGGATGATACATACGACGGTTTCGTGAGGCAGTACCCTGTCGCAATGGTGGATTTCTGGGGCCCTTCGTGCGCCCCCTGCAAGATGGTGGCACCCATCCTGGACCAGCTGTCCACTGAGATGAAGGGGAAGGTCGCTATAGGAAAGGTCAACGTTACCAAGAACTTCAAGACCCCGGCAAAACTGTCCGTGAGGTCCATCCCGACCCTTGCGTTCTACAGGAACGGGACGCTTGTGAAATCCAAGGTCGGGTTCGTTCCTAAGGCCGGGATCCTTGCCGAGCTGACGGCACTTTGGGGGTGAAGATGAGGCCGACCTCACCTGAGAGCGCGGAAATGCTGTCCGGTTGGACAGACCCGCTCGAGGTCATCATCCTGCAGACGGACACGAATGTCGGCTGTCCCGAAGCGAACATCGAACGTGCCAAGGTACTGATGGATGCGGCCCTTGAGGGCGGCAGGGCCGACCTTGCCGTCCTCCCAGAGGCCTTCGCCACCGGGTTCCCGTTCGAGGACCTATCATCCCTGGAACCCTTCCATGAGCGCCTTCGGTCCGCCATGAAGGAGCTCTCGAAGGAGCATTCTACAGATATCATCTACACCCAGCTTGTCCGCGATGGGATTTCCTTGAGGAACAGATGCTATCATCTCGACAGGAGAGGCAATGTCAAGGGGAGCTATGATAAGACCCACCTCTTCTCGAGGTCAGGCGAGGACAGGCATCTGGCCGCCGGCAGCTCGCTAACGCTCTTCAGGACGCCCGGTCCCCTCATAGGCCCTCTGACATGCTACGAGCTCAGGTTCCCCGAGCTCGCAAGGAAGCTGACCCGAGCGGGAGCGTCCGTCCTGGTATATCCCGCCGAGTGGCCTGAGCACAGGATATTCCAGTGGGAGCACCTTCTCCACGCCAGGGCGATAGAGTGCCAGTGCTTCGTGATAGGCGTCAACACCTGCGGGACCCATCTGGGCGTCAGGATGGGCGGACGCTCCATGGTGGTATCCCCGTACGGCGATGACCTATGCTCCTTGAAAGGGGAAGAAGGATGGGCAAGGGCCACCCTCGACCCTGACAGGATGAGGGAGGTCAGGGAGAAGATACCGGCGTACAGGGAGCTCCGGAGCGACCTTCTGGGGCCCTGATATCATATCTCCCTTACCATACGGAACCTGTCGGTGCGGGTATGACCGCAGTGAAGGCAGGTCACGACCATGATGGTCCGCAAGGACAGGTCGCCCGATAGTACGCCTTCCATAGAATTATTGGACATCAATCTGCGGTACCTGGTACTGTGAGATGAACCACAAACAGGACAATTCGTCTGCTGGAATGGGAGGTATTCATGCTCGATGGTGAGCTTCTCGTTGTAGGGATCGACACCGGGAACAAGGACCTCCCCCAGGGAAGGGGGTTCCGTCATACGTTCCAAGAGCCGTTCTATGGGTTTATAAGGTTAACCGTTAGCTTAGCTCATACAGCAAATCACGGTATCACACCGAAAGGGCCGCGGGGATGCTGGTCTCGAACGTGACCTCGAACTCCTGTGGGAGGTCCGGCGAACCCTTGATGTGGGAGACACGCAGGACCCTTCTCGACCCATCTTCGCCTTCGACCGCCCTGAGCTCCAATATGACATCGAACAACGTCAGGTCGCTGCCGTTCCACGGGTCCCAGTCCAGGGGCGCCCCTAGGAATGCGTACCCTTTCCTGTCCCTGAGGGCCTCTTTGAGGATGTGAACCCTCTGTTTGAGCTCCCCCAATGAGGTGTGCTCCGCCAGATCGGAGAGGGAATCAAGGACCAATTTGAAGGGAAGGACCTGTTTGGAGGAGACGACGGTCAGAGCGGACAGCATCCTCTTGTTGAGATCGCCCCGGGGCCTCCTCTCCTGGGATTTCCCTGCCATCTCCAGGAGGTCGGTGACCATGACCCCTTCGGCCCTGAACCTGTCCTTCCTCTTGACCGGCCCCAGCCCTTCCAGGATGATGGGGACGAGCGATATCAGCTCCGGCTCCCTGATGACGTCACAGGCCTTAACGGCCCTCTTCAGCTCATCCATCGTCTCATGGGTCGATATGATGACGGAATAGACGTCGTCACTGCATTCGGAGAAGAGCTGTTTCAGGAGTAGGTCCCCTCCGCTTCCCGGTCCGTACCTGAAGAGCACGCAGGCCCCCTGGTCCAATTTCGCTCCCAGTATGTCGTTCAACGGCCGGTCGCCGACCATGGCCCTCATCACGGACCACCCCTATCGGACAGGTCCAACGAGCCGTCGAAGATGGACGATAGCTCGGAGCACAGACCGCAGGGGGCATCCATTGAGCGGTCCAGGACCATGAGCGTCACATCCTTCTCGGCCATCCTCATCTGAAGGAAGCGGAAGAACTCAACGGAGCTCTTCGGAGGGAACCGGGAACGGAAGATGTCAAGAGAATCGACGATGAGGAGGTCGAACGACCCCTTCCCCCTATAGGCCCTCTCTATCGCCGCGAGCATGGACTCAAGCGTCGCCGGGGTCTGGAGGAACACGAACCCCTCCCGCTCCCCGGTATCGGCGCCGCAGCCTATCGATATGGCATCGAGCACCTTGAGGCTCCCCTTGGGGAGCTTGTCAAGGGGAAGCTTCCTCCGGAGCACGTTCGATGGGTGAAGGGTGGAAAGGAGGACCGCCCTCCTGCCTCCCTTCATCAACTGTCCTTCGAGCAGCTCGCAGAGGACCTTCTGATGCATCTCGCCGGGCGCCCTGACAAGGATATGGACCCCTTTTTCAAGATATGGGGCATCTATGAGGGGGCTGGTCTCCTGCTTCGTTCAGACCACCCCGTAGGAACCGATCTTGGGAACAAGGATGACCCCGTCAGGGTCGATCTCCACCACATAGCTGGCCCTGGAATGCGGCGAGCCCCTCCATTTGTCGATGGTGAGACAGTTCATGCTCACCTCGCGCTCACGGACCCGGGAGAAGGCCACCATAACATCCAGCATGTCCTGTTCGATAAGGTGCTTGCCCCACATCTCCGACGGGGAAAGGGTGTCGTACGAGAGCATGGCGACCATGCCTCGGTCAAGCACCTCGCTCCTAAGCCCCCTCATGAAGAACCTCATATCCGTCCGTTCGAGCAGGTTCATGAGCGGGTTCAGCGGGTCTATGACAAGACGTTTAGTATCCATCTGGTCAAGGGTCTGGACCATGAGGTCGAAGAGGAGCTCCATGTCGTCCTGCGTAATGGTCTCCTCGGAGATCCCTATCATGTTCAGCATATCGTGGAGGTTGAACATGGAGATGTAGCCGTCCTTGACCCAGGAAGGGTCGTAGGACCTGAACCTTGAGAGATGGCCTGCGACCCTTACCGGGGGTTCGTTGGTGATCAGGCAGCAGCTCTCGCCGTGCTGGGCCCCGTTGAAGAGGAAATGGGCAAGGACGGTGCTCTTACCCGTGCCCGAGGGCCCCATAAGGAGCCCAAGGGTGCCGAAAGAGAGCTTCCCGAGGGAGAGACCGTCCAACTGGTCTATGCCGAAAGTTGGAACGTCTGCGGCCCCGACCATGACCCAAGTCATGATTATAATGGTATTTAACCGTATCAATCACTGGTCGAGGCCCGTTCGAGCTGGGCCTCCACGGACGTCTTCCTGTCAAGACCGTCCTGGCTCTCGGGGTCGACCATGAGGACCCTCTTGTAGCATTCGAGCGCCTTGCCAAGCTCGTTCTGCTGTCTGAAGGCGTCGCCCTTCATCAGCCAGACCCGTTCGTTCTTCGGGTCGGCCTGCAGGGCGCCCGCCAGGGTCCTGTGCACCGAGGGGATGTCCCCGGACCTCATGTACAGGTCCGACAGGCCCAGGTAAGGCTCCATCTGAACAGGGTCGGCCTCTATGGCCTTCTGGTACAGTTGGACCGCGCCCTGAACATCGTTCTTGGACCTCAGCAGGACAGCGGTGGCATTCAGCACCTCATGGTCCTCGGGAGCAATGGAGAGCGACTTCCTGTAGCATTTCAGGGCCTCCTCTGTCATGTTGAAGACCTTGTACAGTATCCTACCCTTCTCGTACCATGACATTGCGTTCATGTCATCCAGTCTTGTCGATTCGTCCAGGCATTTGAGGGCCTCCTGGTGCTTCTCGAAGCCCCTGGAGAGGACCAGGCCCTTGTTGTACCAGCCGTTGGTGCCCTTGGGGTCGAGCTTGGTAACCTGGTCAAAGCACTGCATGGCCTCCTTGGGGTCGTAGAGGAGGTCGAAGTAGATGGTCCCGAGCTCCATCCAGAGCTCGTGGTCGTCAGGTGTCCGCTTGATGGCGGCCCTGAGGAGCGTTATGGCATCCTGGGCCCTTCCCAGGTGCTCGGCCAGTATGTTCGCCTTGGATATCAGCGCCAGCTTGAAGTCAGGGTCCTCCCTTATGGACTCGTTCATCTGCTCGAGGGCCTTCTGGGGGTCCTGGTCGCGCCTCAGCGCCCCGAGACCCGAGACATAGAGCGCCAGCGGGTCCTTTGGGCTCTGCGAGAGGAGGACCTCCGACAGCTCGAGCGCCCGCTTGAACTTCTTCTTGTGGCGCATGAGAAGCTCCATCTCCCTGTGGAGGAGCTCGGGCGTGGGCGGGGCGGCCTCCATCGCTGAATCGAGATGGGCGAAGGCGGCATCGAAATCCTTGTCCACCCTCTCGGCTATCTCGCTCATGAACACAGCGGCCTGGACATGGGACGGGTCCACCTCCAGCACCTTCGCCAGGTACTGTTTGGCCTTACCAGGATTGTTCAGTTTCCTGTAGGATATCAGGCCCATCCTGAAGGCCCCTTTTATGTGCTGGGGGTTTATCCTAAGGAGGGACCTGTAGGCCAGGATGGCCTCGTCCATCATCTCGAGCCTCTGCTCCAGGATGGCAGCCTTGTTGAACCAGGCTTCCTCGTTGTAGGGGTCCTGTGAGAGGGCGAACTCCAGGCACTTGACACCGTCCTTCTCCCTGCCCTGGACCTTTCCGAGGATGGTCCCCTTCTTGATCCAGACCGGGTAGTGCTGGGGGTCTATGTCCGTGGCCTGGTCGTAGGCATAGAGGGCTTCCTCAATGGAGTTCCTCTCCTGATGGCACATGCCTGAGTAAGCCCAGGCGTCCCTGTTGTTATCATCCTGGTCAAGGACCTTGTCGAAGCAGGCAAGGGCGCCATCGAAGTCCCTCTTCTCCTGGAAGAGCAGCTTTCCCTTCTCCAGGAGGAGCTGAGGGTTGTCCGATTCGAGCGCCAATCCCTCCTCGAGGTAGAACAGAGCGGCCGTCAGCTTCCCGTTGTCCGCAGCATCCCTTGCACGTATCAGGAGCTCCTTGGTGATCTTCTTTGCCTCGTCCAGGTGGGGTTCGGTACGGTCCTTGCCCGAGGGAGGGACCGACCTTCCGAGCGAGATGTGCTCGGTGTCCTTGAAGTTGAGCCCCTGCTTATCGCTCCTAAGCATGGTGGCGGACCTTAGGAGCAGCCTCTCCTTGACCGAATCCATGTACTTCACTATCTGGTCCTGGGAGATCTTGGACGATGAGTCCCAGATCCTGTTCAGGTCCTCCTCAAGGTCCGAGACCGCATCCCTTCCTATCACGAGCTGCCCGAACACCAGGTCCTCTATCATCCCCTTCGAGGTGAGGTCGCCCGTGGCAAGAATCGCTTTCTTGCCGTCCATGAGGATGGCCGTCATGGAAAGGTTGGGCAGGAAGCGGACCTCTATCTTGGAGTTGGGCTCATCGAGCAGGAGGGCCAGTATCCTGAGCGTCTCGGGGTCCACGTCCCTGTTCAGGAGGTCGTCCTCCCTGAAGCGGAGGAGGACCCTCAGCTTGAGCTTCCTGTCCGCTCTGGCTATGAGGATGGACTGGAGCTTTCTCAGGAGGTCCATGTCCATCACGGTCGTGGCTATGAAAGCCTCCCTCTCGACCTCCATGAAATGCCACAGGAATATGTTCTTCCAGGGTCCCTGGAAGAAGAAATAGCCCGCATCCTCATCGCCGTCCATGGAACTTGCCCCTTTCATCCGTCCCCCTTGTGACACCTTTGCCCCGGGGAACGGTCCATTGGATTTACGTCCTTGTACATTATCTTGTCCGTGCTGTACGTCGATACCAGCGATTAATGGTCCTTGTGGGCACTATGGGTCCTGGCATCATCTCCCATCCGCTGTCCCATCGTCCATAAGTGACCCGATGATGCCCTCCAGCCTTTCGAGCTCGAGCACCACTACCAATGGGGTGTGGTCAGGCGCTATGGCCCTGACCCTATCAGCGAAATGCCGTTCCCGCTTCCTCTCCAGCTTCCTGAACCCGGAGGGTCGGTTCACCCATGAATCCCACTCCAGGCAGAAGTCCTCCGGTGTCGTGCTCCTGACCTTCTTCCTGTTCAGGGACTTCAACCGGAGCGACTGTCTTATGAGGGTCATACCACCGATGGTCTCCGTATAGACCCTGTCGTAATCGTCGTCCGAATAGTCCAGCGCTATCACCCGAGCGTCGTTCTCCATGGACCATCTGAGGGCACCGACAAGCGAAGGTGGGGGTATCTGTACCTCACCGAACCGAGAGAGCTTCAGGGCATATACCTTCTCGTAGGAGGAGAGATATGTGGACTTGACCTTTCCGTCAACGACGGAACGGAGCCCCTTCAGCTCCTGGGGGCCTATGTGGAGGCCCACGGTGGAAGGTGAAAGCTTCGTGAGCTGCCCCACCACCAGGTCCTGCTCCGAAAGCAGCCCCTTGATGGTGCCAAGTAGGTGGACCCTGCGTCCGCCCACCATCACCGTTCGGGATCTGGTAGGGGCCAATCAGCTATCCTCCATGGCGGCCTGAATCACGGCCCCCTGGGGCATGGCTGCGCCGAGCGGGGCCAGGGCGACGTTCCCTTACCTCTCCCCTTGACGGGCGTCTGCCGTATGACCGTTGGAGAGGCCTCTGGTCCCTGGCGATAGGTCTTCCGTCATACCTCTCCCTTCCCATCCTTGCGCCTGCTGTCTTCACTATGACCAGATAGACCGTCAGTCCGATGATGACCACTATCACTATGGCAAGTATCAGGACCAGCATCGCGTCATTGTTGCCGTCCTCGTCCTTCGGGTCGATCCTGGAAGGGTCCAATGGATAACGGTCGTCCTTGTCGGAAGCGCCGTCCCCGTCCGTGTCATAATTGTTCGGGTCGGTCTCGCCCTCGTCAACACGTCCGTTGCTGTTGCGGTCCTCTATCCCGTCAAGCAGGAAATCGCCGTCAGTGTCGGGGTTCAAGGGGTCCGTGGTATTCCCGTCACTGTCGTCAAGCTCCAGGCCGTCCATCAGACCGTCGCCGTCGGTATCGGGGTCCAGCGGGTCGGTCTCCCCATCGTCCACCAGGCCGTTGCCGTTCCTGTCCTCCTCCAGGTCCAGGAGACCGTCCCCGTCGGTATCGTGGACGGACGGCCCTGCCCATACAACGGTCCTGGTAATGACCGTCGAAGCATGTACGCCGTCGAAGGCCTGGACAGATATCGACTGCTGCCCCGGAGATACCCCGGTCAATGATATGTTGATCAGGAAATACCCGGTTTCGCCATGGGTCGTTACGGGATATGTCGACCAGGGGCCCGAGCCCACCCTTGTCTGCACCTTGTGTATCCCAAGGTCGTCCGTGAGATAGCCTTCCACCACGAGACTGGGTCCGGCCCTGGTCCCGTTCAGGGGTCTGAGCAGGGCGAGTGTGGGGGGTGCGTTGGGGGGATAGAGCTCAACGGTGACAGTGCTCGATGGCGAGTTGAGCTCCATGAGGGTCAGCTCATAACCGGTCTTGGACACAGCAAGGTTGAGCGGGAACCCGGAGGTATTGCCCGCGCTCGTATTGGTCGATATGACCGCAGAGAGGACCTGGGTGGTCCCATCCGCCCCGGTGGAGTAGGACCCCAGATATCCCTTGTCCGGACCCAGCAGATCGACGGTCGCGGACGCTACGGGCGAACCGGTGGAGAAGTCCCTAACCGAGACCGCGAAGAGGTCTATGACCCTGGCTCTGGAGAGGGCGTCATCGAACAGTATGATTCCGGGGACCGCCGTGTCGATGATGTCCATCTTGGAACCCCCGTACAGCATTATCGAGGTCCTGGGTACGGGGCCCAATGTGGAATTCGCGACAGAGACCGTGGAGCGCACGGACTCTATATGGGCATCTCCCGACCCCTTGATGGTCGTGGCCTCCGACCTGACGGTCGAGCCCCTCAGATAGAGGGACGAGTAGCGGAAGCTCCCGGAGCCCTTCCCGTTGTCCTCAAGGACAGAGCCTATAATATCGATGGTCGAACCCTCGGAATGGACCGCGCTCTCCCTGCATGATGATATCCTGACGTTCTCGAAGGAGACCGAGGAATCATTGGACTGCACACCATCGGTGAAGGCAGGGCCTATGTCCATGTCCCTGAGGGCCAGCGTCGAGCCCGACACCGCCATCGCACAGACCTTCGCACGTCCAAGGGACCCACCGTCCAATCCGACCTTCGAGCTGTGGACGAGGAGCTGGTACGTGGTGGAAACGCCATCGCTCGCGGAGGATGTCGCCCTGACGCTGGAACCCGAGAGCTCGGATGCGACCAGGGACAGACCCAACCCACCCGATTCAAGCAGGAACATGTCGCTCACCTCCGCCTCCGTCCTGTAGAGGCGGATGCCCGTTCCACACGACATCGTGGTCACTTTGTCCATGAGGACCTCCCTCACATCCGAGAGCTGGGCCCCGTAATAGGTGCAGTTGGACATTGTAGTGCTCCTGATGACCACCCTGGCCGTCGGGCTGGACACCTTGCTGGCATCGATGCCCGCCCTGGAGCAGTTGCCTATCCTGCCGTTCTCAAGGACTAGGTCCGAGCCGGTCGACCTTATCCCCGTGACCGCCCTCTCGATGGTGACGTTCCTGAGCAGAGGGTGGGCGGTGGGGTCCGCTTCCTGGAGGCCGAGCCCGCCCCAGTAGGTTGCGCCAGGGGCCGGTCGTAGTACGACGGGCGAACCCAGGGCACCATCGAAGATAGGAGGGGCGGAAAGGTTCAGATAGGTACCTTCCTCGAACAGCAGCCTCTGTCCCGCGGAGATGTAAATGGGGACCGACGCACCGAGCTCCAATGACCTGGATACCGTATAATCGGGCCCCGTCCCGGCTATATGAGATGGAAACCGGACGACTAGGTCGTCAAGGGTACTGTAGCCCGACGGTGCGGCTCTGGTAGCGGTGATCTCCTCGGCAGACCCGTTGACATCGATGAACATGGAAAAGGCCATGGCCCCGGCAAGGAGCAGGGCTGCCGCCCAGAGCGTGACCAGGGGACGATGTGAGGCATTTCCGTTCTTGCGCTCACCATAGGGTTCGGGCCTTACCGGGCGGTGCAACATGGGGGTTTGTATCATATAGGAAGTAAAATTAGTTTATGAGGCGGATATCGAACGCCATCCGTTGAGCGATGGCCGCTCCGGCGCATGTTTTATCTAATATCCCCTTCATACGGCACGATCCCGGATCGTATGCCTATGGAAAAACGGAGCGTGACTGGATGGAAAGGATAGTGGAGTGCGTCCCGAACTTCAGCGAGGGTAGGGACATGGCGGTCATAGAGGCCATAGCGGGAGCGGTGAGGAGCGTCAAGGGGGTCAAGCTCCTGAACGTGGACCCCGGGGCCGATTTCAACAGGACGGTTTTCACATTCGTCGGCGGTCCCGAAGAGGTGCTCGAAGCGGCCTTCCAGGCCGCAAGGGTGGGGGTCTCCCTGATAGACATGACCAAGCACAAAGGGGAGCATGCCCGGATGGGGGCACTTGACGTCTGTCCCTTCATACCCATAAAGAACGTGACGTTCGAGGAATGCGACGCGCTCGCCATCAGGTTCGGAGAGCGGTTGTGGAAGGAGCTGGGGATACCCGTATTCCTCTACGCAAGGTCGGCAAGAAGGAGCGATAGGACCGCCCTCCCGGACATCAGGAAGGGGGAGTACGAGGCCCTTCCCGGGAAACTCATGTCTCCCGAATTCCGACCTGACATAGGCGAACCGGTGTTCGTTCCCAGGAGCGGCGTGACCGCAACAGGCACCAGGGAGATACTGATCGCTTTCAACGTCAACCTGACGAAGGGTGACAAGACGATGGCATCCGCCATATCCGGTAGGATCAGGCCCAGCGGGACCTTCAAGCTCGACGAGAAGGGGGAGAAGGTCATGGGGCCTGACGGGAAACCTGTCAAGGTGCCGGGCTATCTGAAGGCTGTGCAGGCCGGGGGCATGATGTACAGCGAGAACATGGCCCAGGTCTCCATGAACCTCCTGGATTTCAGGACCACCGGCCTCTATGACGCCTATGAGGCATGCAGGAAGGAAGCTGCGGACCTTGGTGGGGAGGTAGGGGGGAGCGAGATCGTCGGTCTCGTCCCCATGGAGGCCCTTGTCCTTGCCGGGAAAAGCTACGCTGCAAGGGAAGGCCTGGGGTCCGGGTCCGATGAGAGGGCTCTCATGCGGCTCGCATTGGACAGGCTCGGCCTTGACCAGCTATACAGGTTCGAACCCGACAAGAAGGTCATAGACCTGATGGTGAGCGATGGTCGGAGGCTCGCATCGATGGACCTTGCAGGGTTCCTTGATGAGCTGGCCTCCAGCTCTCCCGCACCCGGCGGCGGCAGCGTCGCAGCGCTCTCGGGCGCACTGGGCGCAGCCCTTGTCGAGATGGTGTGCCAGCTCACAGTGGGTAAGGAGCAGTACAAGGATAGCTGGGACGATATGAACGAGGCCGCAAAGAGGTGCAGGGCGCTGAGACAGAGGCTCCTTGAACTTGTCGACGAGGACACCACGGCCTTCAACGACGTCATGAAGGCGTTCAAGATGCCCAAGGTGACGAATGAGGAGAAGGAGGTGCGCTCCGCGGCCATACAGAAGGGTTACAAGAGGGCCATAGACACACCGTTATCAACGGCTCATTGCTGCATAGATGTCCTGAGGACCGCCCTGCCCGTGGCCCAGAAAGGCAACAAGAGCTCCATTTCGGATGCTGGCGTAGGGGCCGATATGGCCCTGTCCGGGCTCATGGGGGCCCTCATGAACGTTAATATAAACCTTCCTTCCATAAAGGACCAAGCGTACGTCTCCGACATGAGGTCGCGCATATCTGGCCTTTCCTTGACGGGGTCAAAGCTCCACGGGACCATATCGGAAGGAGTGAAAAGGGCGCTGGAGGGGTAAGACATGGGAAAGATAGAGAAGCTCACGAAGGACATAGAGAACTACAAGCTGGAGATAGAGAAGTACGAGGGCAAGCTGGTGGAGGCCAAGGAGCTCCATAAGTCCGGTGGCATAGAGAAGGACAAGCTCTTCTCCATCAGGCACAAGTACCAGGAGAAGATACGGGCCACCCAGATAGCCATCCGGAGGAAGGAGAAGGCCAGGCTCCATTACGAGAAGGACCTCAAAGAGAAGCTTGAAAAGGAAAAAGAGAAGGAAAAGGGCGGCAAAACATCAAAGAAATGATGCCTAAGAGCCATCAGGAGGTGCTTTCGGATCCCATTCCCTTCGGACCTGCCAGCCCTTCCCCCCCTGCCGCGGAAGAACTTCCTTGTCGTCGCCCACAGGGCAAGGAGCGATGCCAGGTTCCCCATTGACGACCTGTGCGGGGCCTCCGGCCGGTGGGATGGGCTCGTCCGCTGCATCACTGCCGCTCTCCTCATCTCCCACGGGATACGCAAGGACACAGCTGTGCACATTCTGCTCAACGGCCCGGGCGACCCTCCAAGGACCCTGACCGTTCTAGGTGGAGAGGTCAGGCTCCTGAACCCGGATGAGCGGTCAACGGCATCGCTCATGAGGAAGGCCCTTGAAAGACCACCCCCCGCCATGCCCTCCGTCCTCTGGGCGGGTTACGGCATCTACGTCAGCAGGCTCGGGCTCGGTGACATCCTTGGGTCATGGAACGCCGTGCCGCTCCTGCTCGACGAGAAAGGGGTCTCTGCATCATCGGACCCAGGGTCGTTGCTGCCTCAGAACGGGGAGGCATCCGCACTGTACATCCTCTCCGATGACCAGGACCTGCTCCCCGAGGAATCCGACCTCATAAGAGCGCATGGGGCCCGTCCGGTATCGCTTTCGGGCACGGTCCTCCACTCATATCAGGCGATAACGGTCTGCCATTTCCTGCTGGATGGGGCCGGCAAGGCGCCATAGTCCTGAACGACGGCAGATATTCCCCCGCCAGGCGATATGTTCTTAAACATGTACCATCTTTTTAAGCCACTGCCCGGGACCCCGGGGGGAGCAAGATGCAAGTGGCCTTCTCTAACGGTGCGACCAGGAGCATGGCGTTCATCATGCTCTTCCTCCTGATGGCCGTCCTGCCCGCATCCGGTGACCCTCAAAAGTGGTCCAGCACTTCAAGGGCAGGGTCCATGGTACACTTCGATGTCTTCTCGACCAGGGTGAGCTCGGACGCTGTCTCTGGCTGGGAGAACTTCGTAATAGGAACGGTCAACAGGACCACAACAATTGAATCAAGGCTCGTCAATGACATAGAGGTTCCCCTCTCCAATGTCGAAGTGACATGCACGTCGTACTGGTACGAGGGCAACTATCCGGACAGGGGGCATATCATCTTCAGGGAGATGACCCTGGTGGACCTGCCTTCAGGCAAGGGCAGTTCCTCTCCCTTGATCATCTTCAAGTGGACCCCCACCATCTCGGGGTCCTATATCATAAATGTCTCCGCGCATGTCCCCGGGGACGCAAGGCCGATGTCGACGGACCCCATATTCCTGCAGGGCAGGAAGTACGAACAGGAAGGGAAGGGGTATTTTTACAGCGGTGTCTGGGTGGCCAAGGAGTATTGGGACTGTTCATCCTTCCAAGGGTGGGAAGGGACATCCGATGGAGGCGACCCCGACGAGGGGTGGCGTCCGGTCATCCACCCCATAGGCGAACCGGAGGACCAGCAGCACAGCGCACCGTGGACGTTCTGGGCCGGAGACCTCGCCAGCGCGACAGCCCCACTGAACGGTACGTTCTCGCTCGTATCGCCCGAGCTCGACCTGGAGGGGTTCTCGCCCGACCCGTACGATATTGAGATAGGTGGAAGGCGGCCTCAGGTCTATCTGCTTTACAGGTACAGGGGGAACCTCACACCAACAGGGGACGGCAAGGGCAGGATCCATCACATGATATCCACCGACGACGGCACCACCTGGAGGCCTTTGAACGATTCAAGGGGGATGCAGGTCGTCATCTCGGGGAGCACACCGGTCGGCTACTGGAGCTACGCTTCCAGACCACCGGCCTACGGTTCTAACCCACTCATCGGCATAAGCCTCGGCGCATACCTTGGCGAAAGGGTCCTGGTACGGTTTGACCTCGTCCCCAGCGGTCTGAACGAGACGGGCATCCTCATCGATGATATCGTCCTCATGGGCATCGAAAGGCTCGAGGAGAGGCCGTTCTCCCTCGGCCCTCCGTCTGCCATAGGGGTGGATGTAGAACCGTCCGGGAGCGTCTCGTTCTCGTTCAACGTCACCAACAGCAAATGGAGGAGCGACCTCGTACTGAGGTTCGGAGCGGTCAACGCTTCTGGGTATCTGTCGTTGGAAAGGGACATCAAGGTTGTACCGGAGGTTCTGAGGATACCGGCAGGGACCGTTGTCCAAAGATCGGTCCAGGTGAATGCGACCATACCCAAGGGGGCCATTTCCGGACCCGGTAGGGTCATAGTGAGGGCGGCAGGAGGGGGTCACAGCCAGGATATCGACCTTGAATTCTATGTTCAGGCCGTTCACAAGCTCATATCGAGCATCGAAGGGAACGATCAGGGCATCATAGAGCCCGGGACATTGGTCCCCATCTCGGTCCTGACCGAGAACACAGGGAACATAAGAGAAAGGGTCGATCTGACCTTCGTCTCTGTTAGCGACCTTTCATGGGACCGCCTCCGAACTACCGTGGTCCTCGATCCGGGTAGATCGTCCCTTACCACCGGCAACATATCGATCGCCTTTGGGTCCCCATCGGGGCCCAAGCATGGATACTTCGTGATATCCCCCCTCGCCCTGCCTCCGGACCAGGAGGTCCTCACAAGGTTGGTCGCGGGTAATTCGGAACCGGACTGGACGGTCTTCCCGGTGACCTACACCTCCAGGCAGTTCCATGATATCAGATTGATCTCATCAGGGAAAATCCAAGGGATAGACGACCCCCCGTCGGATGGAGTGATAAACCGGACCTACCACCTGTTCCTCATGAACGGTGGGAACGGTGACGACAATGTGAGCTTCAGCTGCTCCGACATGGTGTCCAGGGAGGGCATCACTCTGGTCCTTCCGGACGATATTACCATGCGAGCGAACGATACTAGGGTCGTGGACGTCCGTGTAATGGTCGAGTTCCCTTTCCCGGACGGCATATACAACCTCACCATAATGGCCTGTTCTTCGGGGACCGAGGACACCTCGGACAATTCCGTGGAGCTCCTGCTCAAAGTGGGAAGACCGCCCGTCTCGAGAGGGATCTATTTACTGAACAACTCCCTTCAGGTCAGACCGGAGAACGTGACCATGGGACAGGATGCCATATTCTTCTTCAAGGTGAGGGCCTTTGGCTACCTGCAGCCGGTCCAGTT
>JBFYMY010000269.1:0-8986 GCA_041304645.1 Thermoplasmatales archaeon | reverse complement strand
TTGCGGCCATCATCGCATATCACCTGCGGATATCCATCGCCCTCGTCGAGATAACGGTCGGAATGCTGGTCGCAGCTGTGGCCGAACTTGTCTTCGACTCGGACTTTTTCGGGTCTAAGGATGTATGGCTCCGGTTCCTGGCATCGAGCGGGGCCGTCCTCCTCACGTTCCTTGCTGGGTCCGAGCTCGACCCTCAGGTGATAAGGAAAAAGACCAAGGAGGTCCTGGTCGTAGGGTTCATAGGTTTCTTCGCTCCCTTCATAGGCTGCTCGCTTCTGGCCTATTTCCTCCTGGATTGGGGAACGAAGGCCAGCCTTCTCTGCGGCATAGCCCTCTCAACGACGTCCATGGCGGTGGTATATGCGGTCATGCTCGAAACGGGCTTCAACAAGACAGAGTATGGCAAAGGCATACTCGGGGCCTGTTTCATAAATGACCTGGGAACGGTCGTGGCCCTGGGACTTATATTCGCTCCGTTCACCATAAGGTCCGTCATCTTCATCGTTTCCTCCATAGGGATACTTGCCCTTTTGCCCGTTATGATGAAGGTCGTGACAGGCAAGTACGCTTTCAGGACCGCGGCGATAAGGACCAAGGTCATACTCTTGGTCCTGTTCGGCCTTGGTTCTCTCGCCATCTGGTCCGGCAACGAGGCGGTCCTGCCCGCTTACCTTGTCGGCATGGTGCTTGCCGGAGGAGCTGCAAGGGACCATGATTGGGTCAGGAGATTGAGGACGCTCACTGTCGGGTTCCTCACACCCTTCTATTTCCTCAGAGCAGGGATGCTGGTCTCCCTGACCGCTCTCATCAGCGCTCCGTTCATATTCCTTGCACTGCTCGCTGGAAAGGTCCTCTCCAAGATCTTCGGTCTGTTCCCGGTCATCTCGTTGTTCAGGAAAGAGAGGAGAGAACGTTGGTACTACACTCTTCTTATGTCCACCGGGCTGACCTTCGGGACCATCTCTGCGCTGTTCGGCCTCACACACAACATAATCTCACAGAGGCAGTACTCCTTCCTTGTGGCAACGGTGATCGCGAGCGCGGTGATCCCAACGCTCATTGCTGGCCTTTTCTTCCTTCCCAGGCATCTACTACCTCCGGAAAGCGCCAAGAAGGGCACTCCGACCGATGTCGGCGGATTGAAGGACGAAGGATGATCAAGTGCGGAGGGGAAAGAACATCAGCAATATCACGTATCGAATCATGGTATAACTTGTGAGAACCTATATCATGCATTCCCGTATCCTATGCGATCATGGAACCAGTAAAGGAATTCTTGATCAATCTACCGACCGAGCTAGTGTCTGTCAATGACATAGATATCAGAACACTTTCTGAAATATCCGATGAAAGGGACACCTATCTTTCCATATATCTTCCGATAGGTTCATTGGAGGATGCCCAGGAGAACAGGTCCTTCATCTCATCGCGGGAAGATGTGGTCGGAAAGGCTCTGGACAAGGAGCTCGGACCGGAGTTCAAGAGGACCATGGAAATGGTCCTCCCCTCACTTGGTTCGGACCCAATAGAGGGGGAGAAGGGCAGGATCATCTTTGGATCTTCTAAGTCCGGTCTATTGCATTTTTACAGGATCTCCTCATCCCCTCCAACAAGGCGATTGGTCCTTGATACATCGCCCTACATCCTACCGCTTGCCAAGCTCAGGAACGATCATAAGGAGTACGGGATGCTGATACTGGATTCCCACCAAGCCCGTTTCTATAACATCGCCTCCGACCATTGTGACCTCGTGCAGGAGAGCAGTTTCGATCTGATGAACAAACATAAGAAGGGCGGGATGTCACAGGCGCGGTTCAGCAGGTTGAGGAGCGGTGCCATCATGCATTTCATCAAAGAGGTCATAGAGGACCTTCTGAGCTATGGTGGATTGAACGAACTCCAAGGGATCGTTATCGCCGGACCTGGTGAACCAAAGAAGTTGTTAGTGAAGGAACTGCCCAAAGAGGTCTCTGATAGGATCATCGGAACATTGGATATCGATATCGATACTGGATGCAGCGACCTGGTCAGATTGGGGAACGAATTCGCGGCAAAAGATGATGTGATAAGGGAGGCTGCGGCCATCGATGACCTCAGGTCCGCGTTGATGAAGGGAGATCCATCCATCCATAGGATAGAGGAGCTTATAGAGACCATAGGGTCAGGTAGAGTTTATAAATTGGTGGTCTTGAAGGATGCATCTATCCAGGGCTGGAAATGCGGAAAGTGTCTGAAGATCGAATCGACCAGAACGCCACCTGAAATATGTCCAGCCTGCGGAGGACCGACGACAGGGGTCAATGTGGTCGAAGAAGTAGTAGAATCTGCGGAAAGGACCAATGTATCTATCGAATTCGTTCAGGATAGTGCTTTTCTATCATCCATCGGGGGGATGGGTGCCCTCCTCAGGTACTAAGATGGGAGGGGAATGGACATATTGTCCCAAAACATCATGAATATTTAACGGTATTGATCATATTATCTAAATATATACCAATATAATTCTTTGTAAAATGGTGCTGGCGAATGGATATTCGTACCGCCTGAAGACCGGCAATTATTCATCTTCGAAGACATTCAAATAAAAGATGGAACAATTCCCACCTTTATACGCGTTCGAATATTACAGTCTTATTCCGCCTATGGCGTCTGACACCGTAGATAACAACAGGGACGACCATAATGACAATGCCCAGTCCAACCTCTACCCAGGGTGTGACCTTCCTTAGCAGTGTCAAATAGATCGCCACGTCATCGGAAAGCCCTATCATCTTCCTTATTGCGCTATCTGTGAACGAGGCCTGCAGTGAGAAAGCAACGATCCTATCACCGGATAAGGGAAGGAGGAGCTCCTTGAACAAACGGGCCACCTTCAAGAGCGTGTCCGTAGTGTTCTTGCATAGGTCCATCTCGAAACTGGCAACTTCCTCCTCTCTCGTTCCCAGTGGACTTGAGAACCTTACATAGACCGTTCCTCTGATGGAATAGTTCAACATGGTCCCGGACACGTCGTCTATCTCCCAGGTCTGCGTCGAATCCATGATGTACGTCCGGAAGGGGGTGAGCTGTATGGGAAGGAGCAGATTATCGATGTCCAGCTTACCATCTTCCATGACCATCTCATAGACCTTGTTGCCCGAGCTGGACTGTCCTTTGTACTCCGCGACCCTCTCCGTTGAGGTTATCACATCCCACATGGGATAATCCTTCGCTTCCGCATTGGCTATGGGGAACTGGTAATATCCGGATCGTTCGGTACCCATGTAACCGGTCACGTACCTGAAATCGGTCCTATCCACAACGTAGGTGCTCGAGGTCCCTTGCTGGTCCGGCGGAAGGGGTTCTCCAGTTTCCAGGTCATAATAGACAAAACGCTCATTGAATATCGCATTGTTCGGGTCATTCCTGTCTATCTCCCCAGCGAAATACCGTGCAACGAGCAGTGTCGTCTCATCGTATGTTCCTGGGTTCGTCTGACTGGGGCTTCTTGTGGTCTCCAGGGCAAAGCTCACGTTCTCTTTGAGCGCCTGGAGATGATGGAAATCGGGGAACATAAGGTCCACGCTCAAATTCAATCTGATATCCAGCGGGACCGATGTACGCGGGTCCATCAGATATTGGGTGCTATCCGAATAATAGAACGGGATATCCTCATCGATAGGGAGGTTCTCATCGGAGAAGTCAAAACCACCCTCCAGCTTCATTCCATGTATGTCAATGGGCTCGTTCTCGATATTTATATCATAAGTATAGACCTCATTTCCATCAATTATCTTCGTCCCCGAATAGGCGGCATCAGTGCTCTCATTGAGAAATGAACTGTAGATCGGATAATCCTTCTTTTTAAGTCCCCCTATCGGAAATGAGGGGTCCTTACTCGAGTTGGCTTTCAGGTCCTGGTGCATCAAGAGTTCGCCATCATTGGAACTGAACAATCCGTGGCTCGTCACAAATACGCTCTCCGTGACCAGGGTAAAATCCGAACTGGTCAGATCGAACATCCTGTCCTCGAACTCTTCGCTATCTTTACCCCATGCAAGTGAAGGCAATCCCATATTGCCTTCCAGGACCCTCTCATCGTCCGAGAAAGGAAGCGATGATCCGCCTTTTGCGAATTGATCGATGACCATAGGCGATACGACAGCGTTCCAGATAAGACCCGTGGTTAATAGGAGCGAACCTGCAATGAGGGAAATGACCATACACTTGCCTACGGTATCCATTGAAAGAGGTATACCTCACCTAGGATAATTAAATGATAGACGGGGTAGGTTTGAAAAGGAAAAGAAACCAAGATACCCTGGCCATCATACATCATAAAATAATTGACGAAAGAGAAAAAGTGCAGGGGAAGGGACCTTTAGAATGTCCATCAATCGACGATAATCCAATTCTAAAGGTCCAACCAAAAAACGGTAATGAATAATGTGTTATCATTTTTTGGCGTTTAAATTCTATATCACGCACTTTTTTTCGAGAGTATACATTAATTGACGATAGAAGAAAAGTGCAGGGGAAGGGACCTTTGATGTGTCCATCAATCGACGATAATCCAACATCAAAGGGCCAGCTAAAAAGCTGGAATTAAAAAAAAAATCCTTTTTGGTGTATTAAATAAATGTCACGCACCATTTTCCGTGATCAATAAATAATTGACGAAAGGAAAATGGTGCAGGGGAAGGGATGTTTGGAGTGTCTATTAATAGACGATAAGTCAACTCCAAACAGCCAGCTAAAAAGCTGAAATTAAAAAAAAAACCTTTTTAGCGTATTAAATCAATTTCGCGCACCATTTTCCGTGATCAATAAATAATTGACGAAAGGAAAATGGTGCAGGGGAAGGGATTTGAACCCTCGAACCACTAAGGATCGGATCTTAAGTCCGACGCCGTTGGCCTGGCTTAGCTACCCCTGCTTGTGTCGTTGCCTGAAAGGCAATGACACTATTTGAGGTAACCAGTCCCTTCCGTCAACGCTTTTTTCCCCCCTTTGGAAAAAAGGGTTGTGGACAGGCTTAGCTACCCCTGCTTGTGTCGTTGCCTGAAAGGCAATGACACTATTTGAGGTAATTTTAGGTCTTATATCAGGACCACCACGGTCAGCAGATATCCTCGGGTAAAGGTTTTTAAGTCGGTAACATATTGCTGACCACCAGAAGGGATGAACGGAGGAACATTGATTTGAGGTCTCCCGTCACGCCTCTCATACACAGAAAGGTCAAGGACCTAGCCCATTACCTGAATGAGGGTCAGATGAACCTTTCATCGGGCAGCTACGAGATGGCCCAGGAGAGCTTCGAACTCGCCATCATGATGGACAGGTCCTCTTCGGAGGCGTTCCAGGGATTGGGAGACTCGCTCCGCTCCCTGGGCAGGCTCGAGGATGCTGTCAAAGCCTATGAAAAGGCCTTCAAGCTCGACCCGACAAGGCCCTTGATCCTTGAAAGGAAGGCAATGACCTATCTGGCCATGAGGAAGAACATGGATGCCAGGGAGACCCTCCTGAGGGTGGCGAGGATGGAACCCAAGAGGAGGGAGGCCTGGTACCTGTTGGGGATCGCCGATATCAGAATGGGAAGGTACGAGGAAGCACTGGACTGCTTTGACCAGGCCGTTTCTATAACCCCATCGGACAAGTTCTCCTACAAAGGTCGTGGTGACGCCCTGCTCGAGCTGGGTAGGTACAGGGAGGCCCTGGACGCATACAGGAAGACCTTATCACTGGACCCCGATATGCCCAAGGTCAAGGTAGCACTGGCCCAGCTCAGGGACAGGATAGACATGGAGAAGCAACAGAGGTGGGGCACCCGGCCAAGACCGATGAACGATGACCCGGAACCTCATGAGCTCGAAGGGCTCGATGAGCTGGAAGAGGAATGATATCTCCCCTCACAGTGTCTTTGGATCGACCTTGTAACCTACCGTGATCACGATGGAATAGGTATTGCCCGGGTCCGTTATCGGTATGCCTGGACCCAGTCTCGGTTCCCAGTCCCCTGCGCTGTCCATATGAACGACAACGGAGAAATTGCCGCTCCCGAAGAGGGCAAGGACCTCGTCCTCCTTCAGGTCCCTTCCAACGTCCAGCGACCCCGACTCGCTGCTTCCCTGGTCCATGAGGGTCCCGTTAGAGGTCTGGACCTTCATGGAGAAAGTATCCGGCTGGTTCTGGTACCTCCGTATCCTGAAGCCTGGTGGGTTCGCCTCATCCGTCCAGGTCAATTTGGCCGATATGGAAGTAACTACCTTCTGGGTACTTGCAGGTATAGTGATCGTATCAGCGCCCCCGGAAGCAAGGTCGCCATCCTTGCTGATCTCCTCTGACGTGTCAACGTACTTCGCTATCACCTTGGGGTCGACCTTGGGAGAACCTCCAAAGTTGTCTATTATCCGCTGGATGTCATCGGATCGGTTCATGTCCCGCTGCGCTTCTGCCCTGAAGACAATGATGGTAGCTGAAAGGATCACAAGAGCGGATACAATGTAGGTCACCCACTTGTACCTTCCAAGGGCAAGTTGCCTGAACTGTTTGAGGGCGCTCGAGCGGTTATCGGCCATTCTGGACCTCGTATGGTACATGCTCAGGAGGATATTTAAAAACTATCCAAAAGCCTGTTCTAGGCCATTATGGGCATGAATGCTGTAACAAGGCCATAATAATGAGAAAGTATTAATCCTAATTGGGGATTTCAAGGGTTGCTAAACGGGGTGAAATGCTCATGGAGACGTGGCTTATAATACTCATTGTGGTTCTGGTCATAGCCGCCGTTTGCGGTCTGGCCCTGGTCTATTTCCTCACCCAACGGAAGGAAGAGGTCGAAGCCGTAGAGGTCGGACGAAGACAGTACGGGAACGATCTCACCCCCTTCGACGGTGAGCTTGAGGGTGTCCTTGAGAGGAGGACGATGAACTGTCCCAACTGCGGCGATGTCGTCGGCCCTTACGATGAAGAGTGCCCAGCCTGCAACACCAGGCTGAAAGCGGGAGAGTACGAGTGCGGTAACTGCCACACCGCCGTGGACCCCAGGGAGAATGTCTGCCCCAAGTGCGGTGACATACTCCTTGCCGAACCCTACGTCTGCCCCAAGTGCGATTACCCGGTCGAAGCCGATTCCAGGAAGTGCGACAACTGCGGAGCGACATACTGGAGCCCCATACTCCTGGACAGGAAGTCCATAAGGGCTAGGATGAAGCCCGTGGAAGTCCAGGTCGAGGAGAAGCCCAAGGAAGTGCCTCCAAAGAGTGAAAGGACCGCCTACAGGCGGGTGAGATGAGCACTTTTTTCGCAAGGGACGCTCTACTCAAGCTCAGATGGGCCTTGAACGGCATCGATGGTGCATCGGTCCTGATAATTTCCAGAAGCAGCCATGGGACCACATCGGAGCTTAAAGGGAGGGACATCTCCGATATAGGCAGGTCCTTCATGACGCTTAAGGATGGGACCATGGTCCCGTTCCACAGGGTCCTTTCCATCAAGGAGGGAACGGTGACCGTCTGGTCACGCAGGGCCAAGGACATTGATGTCAAAGACCATCATGTGCTGGGTAGGTGAGTACTGATGGACCTCTTTTGCCGTCTCTATCCTCCACGCCCTCCCGGAGGCGTTAAGGACCGACATGAGCCTTGCCAAACCTTCCTTGTAGGAGCTGCCCTCGATCATACAGTAAAGGTGGACCCAACCACCGTCCCTAGCGACGTTCAAAGCCGGACCGAGATAATCCAATGCTGAGTGAGGCAGGTTCATGATGACCCTGTCGAAACCGTCGAGCGTCGGGACTATCTCCCCAGCATCGCCAAGGAGGCCCTCTACCCTGTCGGAGAGCGAGTTCAATGCAGCATTCACCCTCAGGAACCTTATGCAGTCCGGGTTCAGGTCAATGCCGAGTACGCTCCTAGCCTCCGAATACCTGGCGACCGTCAAAGCGAAGGGACCCACACCGCAGAACATGTCCAGTACCATCTCATCGGGCCGGACCAGTGATGCCAATCTCATCCTTTCGGTGGAGAGCCTTGGGGAGAAATATACAAGGGACGGGTCCAGTTTGAACCTGAGATTGTTCTCTACATGCACCGTTTCCAGCTGGACGTTGCCGGCAATGGGTTCCAGGTCACGGACCCTGAGCTCACCTTTCACACCCCTGTCAAGGGTCACGGACCTCACATGCCTGTTCGCATCCAGGACGGCCTTCCCGATCTCTTCTTTGAAGGGGAGGAGCTCATCGGGCAGCTTCATTATCAGGACCTCGCCTATGACATCGAAGGAGGTCGGCAGGAGCCCCCTGAGCTCATCTGGCACCTTGGCAAGTTCCTTGTAGGACCTTGGGACCTTCTTTATCTGGACCAGATCGGAGCTGGTCAATTTGGACCTTATGTCCAGCCCGGAAAGCCTAGCCTCGTCGGTCCCATCCCTGACTGGTATGAGAACGAACCTCCCATCGACCTTGAGCATGAATCCAGGGTCGAGAAGTCCTGCTTCCAGCAGCAGCTTCCTGGTCTCCTCGGCCTTGCCCTTGAAGACCTTGAGGCAGGGTCTCTCCATGGAGGTTGAACGCCTCCTAGGACTTAAACCATGGTCATTCCCCAAAGCTCATTCCGAGGTCCATTCATCATCGCCCAGCTCCTCAAGGACATCTGCCTCCTCTATGGAGTCAAGCTCATCAAGGTCATCATCATCGTCCTCCCATTCCACCTCCTGAACGGTCCTCCTACGGACGATAGCGAATGCCAGCACCGCTATGATCAGTACCATCAGAGCCGCAGCGGCAACTTTGAGCAAGAGCGCCATGTCCCAGTCATCATCCGTGCTGCCGTCATCATCCGTGGGGTCTATGGGAACATCATCATCGGTGTCATCATCGTCAGGGGGTGGTCCTGGTGGCGCCGTGATGTTTATCTCCTTCTTGCCCGAAAGCGAGGTCCGACCGGACAGGTCCTCCACCTGTACCCAGACAGAATGGAAACCCTCATCCATGAAGGTCCAGTTCCAA
>JBFYMY010000268.1:0-3092 GCA_041304645.1 Thermoplasmatales archaeon | reverse complement strand
GGGGCGGTCCGTTATCGGGCGGGACCCTGGAACGGTCCATCTTCCGGTCTGGCACGCGAACAAATCAGAGCATGACTATTTCTATTTTTTGGGAGCATGAGAAGACAATGGGATGGATATGGGCGGGTTGATCGAGAAGGGACTTTTAGAACAGCTGATCGATAGGTAATATATTGGACCAAAAGTTAAAAAAATTAGATATTTAATCAACGATGATTATCACTAATGATAATTATCGTTGAAACATTATCATCATTTCAGAGGTAATGTCCAAAACGGAAGCATCCTTTCCGGAAATGCGAGAAATATTACGATTTGAAATATGTCTTTAATCTTATCTCGGATATGAACCTTGAACCCTGCCAGATATCAACTCGGTTCTTGATGAGCTATCCGTCTGGGTGCAACGATAAGCCCACTTCAGAGGGCTTTTCCAAGCCTGAGGTACTGTGAACCGCTCCCCATGCTGTGATAGATGGGATCATGTACATGCCCCTCTCCATCGGATACGACATCGACATGGACCACTCTCCCTACTACCACCTGATGGTCACCCGCTTCCTTCTCCCATTCGAACCTGCATTCCATGTTCACAGGGCATTCCTTGACATGGAAGGGAGCGACCATCTTCGAGGGTGTAGGTGTCAACCCTGCATGCTCGAACTCGCTTCTGTCCCTGGGCAATGATTCTGCGGTCGCCTCCATCTTCTTAAGGAGCTTGGGTCCAGGAACGGCCACGACGAACTCTCCCTGTTCGAGTATGTTCTTGTAGGTATCTCTGCTCTTCCTCATCGCGATCCCAAGCAGCGGGGGGTCTATTGAGATCGGCATATGCCACGCATACGGAGCGACATTTCTTACCTCCCCGAAAAGAGTTGACACAAGAACGACCGGCATGGGCGGATAGTTGGCAAGGAACTGAACGGGAGGGGTCCCCATGTCATTCACCCTCAGCCTATCACAACGATCTGCCTGAAGCCCGAATCGGGATCGTTCCCGAACGTCTCGAGCCTGCCCCTCATCTCCCAGACATGGTCCAGCGTCCCATGGTAAGTGGGCTGCCCCGGAGGGATGGTGACGGTCGTCTCGACGACCTTGGTCTCGTCCTTCTTCAGGACGAAGGCCGGATGGACCGTTAATTGCTGTTCGACAGTGGTCCTCGATACGGTCACGGTCGAAGGGAGCGACCTGTTGCAGGTGTTGCACAGCTGTGTAGACCTCACGGTCCCCCTCTCCAATGCCCTTATGTCAACGAAGACGCCACCGGACTTGATCTCCGCCCCCTTTGCCCTGACCGTGACCTTGACCTTGACCTGCTCCCCTGTCCTGAACGGTCCGGGAGGCATCTCCAGACTGACATCGGCCCCTCCTCCGGTTATCGCATTTGCAGCTCCCTTGAGCTTGTCCATGAGCCCCATATTACCACCTATCCTCACACCAGAATGGCATAGGGATATAAAATGATAGGAGATGAACGTAAAAAGCAACATATAGGCAGCAGTAGATGGAGAAAGCGGTGGCCCGTTGAAGCTCTGCATGATATCCTCCGAATATCCCCCCAAATGGGGAGGGGTCGGGGTCTGTTCCTATTACCTCTCGACCTGGATGGCAAAGAGAGGTCACGAGGTCCATGTCATTACCAGGAAGCAGGGCATAGGCTACGATGCTTCCCACCCGAACATTCACATCCATCCTGTCAGCTGGCTCAAGGCCCCGCTGCTCTTCACCCTCTCATTCGGCAAGAACGCCGTCAAGTGGATGGAAAGTTCAGGCCTGGAATTCGACCTGGTGCACATCCATTCAAACATGGCCCTCATCCCCCGGTCCTACTACTCGCGCATCAAGGCCCCCGTGGTCTCAACTATGCACGGGACCTGGTGGGGGGAGCGCTCCACCATCTCCTTGAAGGACCTTTCGTTCTCCATCCAAGCGATCAACGACCTGGCCATACTCTATGCAGGACCGTTCTTCGACAGGTACGAGGACATGGCCCTCGAACTGTCCAATGCCGTCATAATTGAATCGGCCTCGGAGTGCAGGGACATTTCGAAGCGAGGGATAGCGAACAGGTACGATAGGACCATAAAGCTCCCGCCAGGCATAGATACCGAGGAGTTCGCACCGACGAAATCTGACCCGGCACTAAGGGAAGAGCTGGGACTCAAGGAAGATGACAGATTGCTCTGTTCGGTGGGAAGATGGGCCGCAAGGAAGGGGATAAGGGAGGTCCTCTCCGTCTTCGAGAAGGTCCATTCAAAGGACAAGGACACCTCCCTCTGTCTGGTGGGCTGGGGACCGCTCGAGAGCGAGATCCGGTCAAGGATCAAGAGGAAGGGCCTCACCGACCGTATCCGGACGTTCAGGTCCCTCCCTTTCAAGAAGATGCAATCACTTGTCGCAACATCGGACCTTGCCCTATTCCATTCGTACTGGGAAGGGTTCGGCCTCACCGTAGGTGAGGCGTTATCGAGCGGGACCCCGGTCGTCGCAACGGATGTCGGCGGTGCACCGGAGATGGTCAAGGAAGGCTGGGGAACGCTTGTCAAGGTGGGAGATGTCGATGGCCAGGCAAAGGCGGTCCTGGAGCTTCTGGAACACCAGGACCTCAAAGTTATGGGTGCGAAGGGCAGGGAGCATATCATCAAGGACTATTCATGGGACATGGTCTCGAGAAAGACAGAGGAATACTACGATTGGGTCGTTAATGACCCCCGGAACACTGAGGGCTGGAGGTCAGGGTTCGAGAGGTGTGTATGATCGCTGACCCCGGTACTGAAAAGGGTAGCGTTCAAGCGGAGACGATCGACCAGCTGATGCGCCATCTGGGAACATCGATCAATGGGTTAGACATAAGAACGGCCAAGCTGCGGTCCGACAAGGATGGTCCTAACGAGATCCCAAGGGTGAGACGCTCGTTCCTCCGCAAGGTAGCCCCTCAGATATTCGATTTTTCCATACTCCTCTTGCTCGGGATCGCAGTCCTCATGGCGCTCCTGACCTTCCTGTTTCCCAACAACGAGGGTACATCTTTCGAAACCTCAATCGCGATCATCTTCGTCATATTCCTGAGCTGGAGCCTCATCATCTTCCAG
>JBFYMY010000267.1:0-5824 GCA_041304645.1 Thermoplasmatales archaeon | reverse complement strand
ATGGAAGCCTTCCCTCCCACCGTGCCGAAACCCCCGGAAGGGCCGATCATGCTCCCCAGGACCGATTTGAAATCATCTATGGTGAACTGGTTGGCAGCCTCGGTCAGGTACTCGGGCCGTTCAAGGAGGAAGCGGCGGACAAGATTGGTCCTTATGCTCCTGTCGTCCTCCGGTGAGAGTAGCCTCTCAGAGGCCGGTATGGAGAAGAAATGGTCCATAACGTCCCTGAGCTCCTTGAAGGAGACCCTTGGGGTGTCGGATGCCAGAAGGAGCGGTCTGACCTTGTTCTGCTTCAACCATAGTGTCAAGAGCTCCATGATGGCATCGGACGACATCCTCTGCCTGGCTATCTCGAAGACGCCCATCTGCACCTTGTCCAGGGCTTTGAGGTCTGCCCTGGGGTTCGGAAAGTTGGACTCTATCTGACCTTCGGTCAGTTCAGTTGGCCTTATGATGTTCATGAGGTTCTCTAGGCTCTCGTTCTTCGTATGGGAAAGATGGTACATCATCTTCCTGCTCATCCTGAAGAGCGTGGAGGGATTGGTCTTCTTGAGGATGTCGAGCACCATCCTCCATTCCTCCTCCTTGTCCTTCTGGACCTCTACGATATTGGAGAACCCCGAACTGTCAGCGGAAAGCAGGTCCTTCAGCTGTTCTCTGTACTTCACCAGCTCGGCGGACGAACGGTAATGTTCCAGGTACTTGCCCAACCTCTCGGATATGACACGGAGGAGCTTCACCTCCTCTTTGAGGAACGGACCTACGTCCTCGGTCGGTCTGTCTTTGCGGTAGAAGACCTCTATGGACCCCCCGAACCTGTTCTCGACGGTCAGGCTCTCCCTGAGGACCCATTCCGTCTCAAGGAACCCATCGGACGTCGCTTCCTTGCCCTCGACCCGTATCCTTGCGCAGGCATCCTCGGAGTACTTCATCGCCGGGGGGAGTATCCTGACCAGCTGTACCATAGCCTCATCAAGGTCGTCCTTCATGTTCATCAGGATCTCGGATGCCTCATAGATGCAGTTGAGCTCCTTCATCCTCTCCCTGAGCTCGATGACCGTTCGCCCCATGTTCTGTCCCTTTTCACTCGAACCGTAGGGGTTCGCTCCCGGATCTGGGACCTCGGCCCGTTCCGGTCCTCTATCTTCCATCTCAAACCACCCCTTCTCTGTTCAGGCTCACGGAGCTGGCCTTATCAGGCCGCTGACCTTTTTTCTCAGCGGGGACCGGAAGGAGGATGGAACCTTTCCCTACCATGCCATCGAGCCGGACCTCCAGCGGTACGGATGACCTGATATGGACGACCGGTCCGTGCTCCGTTGCAGTGCCGCTTTTCAAAAGGGGGTCCCAACGGGCCCTACCGTCCTCATCGCCAGAGACCATCATGTAACCCAGTCCCAATGATGTTATGTTCTGGAAGAAATGGGAACCCTGGGAGGGATCTATGGACCTTCCGTCGGCCGGGGTCTCCACTATCACCTTCGCCCCTGAGATGTCGTTCCATGAGACCGGGATGCCGAGCCATGGATCGCAGCTGCCCCAGCGACCAGGGCCTATGAGGATATAGTCCCTGCCCTCGTGCTGCAGAATGGAATTGAGCCTGGATACCTCCTTGCGCACGGCGCTGGTCGGGGCATCTCCTAGCTCCCTGTCCCTTACCATCACGACATCTTCTATCCGATAGGTACCGTTGCCAAGGCATTTCGAGCACTCTATGATCACATCACCCTGGCCCGGACCTGCATCCACGGGACGGTCCCCTCCCCGAGGTACCATGGAGCGCATCTGAAGAAGGTGGAAAACGGGCCCCTCCTCCTCCAGTTCCAGCGCGAACTCTATCTCCACAGGGCTGCCCAATGCCCTCTGGCCCATATCAAGGACCTTCTTTATCAACGTGGCCAGCGGGAAGGCGTCCTCTTCAAGGATGGGGGCAAGGTCGATCGAGCGCGGACCGTCCCTTCCGGTCCCGGGGTAGAACCTGTCGCTCTCGGGGGAATATGTCGAGGAGGCTAGTGAAAGGACCTCCTGATCGGCCTCATCGATGTCAAGGAGCGCAAGTTGGCTGTCCTCTCCGAACTCTGTCTTCTTGACCCTGGAGAAGGACCTCACCGCAAAGAACCTCCTCTGAGATGATGCCAATCTCTCCGAGCAGGATGCAACAGCTCTGGAACGCGGGTGCACGGGGCAAAACCTGTGGCTTGCACCGCCATCCACTATGATCTTGCCCAGGCCCAATGCTATATTGGCGCACCCATCGGATGCGATGCAGTCCCCCTGAGGCCAGTAATCGTACGACCTCCCCACGCCCGAGAAAGCGGGATAGAACAGGTCGCCCCTCTTTCTGCCTACCACCTCCTGGACCATGACGGACATCCTCTCGGTGGAGGGGTCGTTATCGGTGGACCTGATGTAGGCCCTCGCCCTTGAGAGGTATGTGGAAGCGTACACATACTTGACCGCCGTACAGAGGTTCTGGAACCTCTGGTCCATTTCCATCTGGCTGTTGGACAGCATCACGGAGGCATATATGCCCGCGAACGGTTTGAAGAGGGCATCCTCCAGAAGGCTTGAGGACCTTATCACTATGGGACCGTTAAGCTCATCCAGGATGGAGCGAAGGTCCCCAAGGAGGATAGGGGGTAGGCTCGCTGAGAGGAATGTCTGGACGATCCTCTCGTCTGGAAGGAGTTCGAGCTCCTTGTAGGTAAGGTCGTTCTCCGAAAGGAACCTCTCGAACATGTCAGTACATATCACAACGGTCCGCGGTATCCTGACACGGATACCTTCATATCCCTTGTCATGGAACTCCAATTCCAGGAGCTTCCCCATGAAATGGAGCGCTCTGGCCTTACCGCCCATCGCTCCCCTGCCTATCTTGGAGAAGAGATGCCCCCCCGTGCCATTGGTCCGGTCATAGCTCATCATGGAGGTGCCAGATCCCTTGTACCTCCTCCTCCGGACCGCTGCGACGATCGTATCCCTATCCCCGTCGGTGATGGCCCCTTTCTCACGCATCTTGAGGAGATGGTCGGCAAGTTCGACCTCGCCCATTCCCATGAGCCATCTTTGGACCACCCCCTCCCTCAGTACCTCCCGGAGCGCATTCTGAGGAATGGATCCCAGGACTATCTCCAGCGTCCTCAGGTCCTCCATCCAGATCGGGGCCTTACCATTCCCCTGCGCTATCATGGGAGGGTCCATGCCCAGGGCCTTGTGGAGGAATGCAACCATCATTTGCGGACCAGAAGTATTGGCGACCATCTCCTCTTTGCAAAGCATAGGGACCTCTGTCCTGTCGCTAAGAACGGACAGAAGCTCATCGTCCCGGCCCAGAAAGGGGGCGATGATACAGGATGGTCTGACCCAAGACGGCAGACCTCGGTCTGGTTCGGTTCGATGGACAATTATCATGGGTCTCCTTGAAGTCCTCTCCAACCTCTCCTCCTGGGTCAGGTCCTCCTGCATGTTCCGCAGGGAAAGGTCCCATACTGCCCTATGCACAACGGTCAATATCCGTGAGATCGACCTGAGATCGCTATCCACTATGACGACACCGGAACGAAGCGGGGACTTGTTGGACGATCTTAAGAGGAGCGAACGGTCGTCTGCAAGGGTCAGAAGCGCAGGGAAGAGTTCCACATCGTCCTCCCATATAAGGAGGATATCGCACTCACTTTGGGACCCAGCAGATGTCCTGTCGCGGTCCGTTCCGGCCGAAATGATGCAGGCCACTTGAAGTGACGGATTCTCTGCCCTTATCCCTTTGATGACCCGAGAGGTCCCTGGACCCAGCGATGGTTTGAACAGGACCAGGAGGTCATACCTGGTCCCCTTGACCAACTCACAGGCCCGGTCGAGGTCAGGTGCCATGTCAATGACCGGCATGTAGCCCAGGTCCCTGCATGAATACTCCCTCCTCATCACATCCAGGAGCCTGTGCTCCTCATCCAGGGAGAACAGGTCATATGGTGTCCCCACCAGGAGCACCATCCGGATGTGGGACTGTCCCGAACTGCCGAGCTGGGCCAGATGGCCTTCAGGCTGCTTTGAGGCTGATGATGCGTTCGATGGTCCTTCTTCGGGTCCGCTGCTTAAGCTCATCCTTTCCCAGCCGTTGATGGAAAGGGTAATGGGGAATTGGATAATTACCTTTTACTTCAGACCCAACCGCGGAGATG
This sequence comes from Thermoplasmatales archaeon, assembly GCA_041304645.1. Classification (GTDB taxonomy): domain Archaea; phylum Thermoplasmatota; class Penumbrarchaeia; order Penumbrarchaeales; family Penumbrarchaeaceae; genus JALOTP01. The sequence goes on along the minus strand of JBFYMY010000267.1, from coordinate 1,646 downwards.
ACAGGCCTCGGCCACCCTTGAGATGGCTATCATGTAGGCCGCATCCCTCATGGGGATGTTCTTCTTCTTCGAGAGGTCAAGGACGGAGTGGAAGGCCGTCGTCATCTTTTCGTCAAGCTTTCCCAGCACTTCGTCCTTGGGCCAGAAGTAGTTCATGTTGCACTGGACCTGTTCGAAGTAGGAAGTCGTGACACCGCCGGAGTTCGCCAGGAAATCGGGGATGAGCATGATATTCCTCGCATTTATGACCTTGTCGGCCTCGGGGGTCGTGGGGCCGTTGGCACCCTCGGCTATGAGCCGGACCTTCTTGTCAATGAGGTCCACGTTCTCCTTGGTTATGGAGTTCTCGAGAGCTGCCGGGAAAAGGATATCGACCTTCTGTTTTATCCAATCCTCACCGGGAAGGACCTCGTAGCCAGCCTGCTTGGCCTTCACCTTGTCTATAGAGCCGAACCTGTCTGTGATGGACCTGAGCTGGCCAAGGTCTATGCCGCTCGCTTTCAAGAACGTGTATGCCTTCTTGTCCGTCTGGTCCCAGCAGGAAACGGAAATGGTCCTTCCTCCGTACTGGTGGTAGAGCTCGATCGTGTACTGGGCGACGTTGCCGAAGCCCTGGACCGCAGCCGTGGTCTTCTTGATGTCTATCTCTAGGTCCTTCAGGGCTTCCCTCACCTGATAGACCACGCCGTAACCTGTCGCCTCGGTCCTCCCCAGGGAGCCGCCCATCCCGACAGGTTTGCCGGTTATGAAACCGGGGTATTTCATACCAGTCAGCTTCTCGTACTCGTCCAGCATCCAGAGCATGTGCTGACCTGTGGTCATGACATCAGGGGCAGGTACGTCCTGGAAGGAGCCTACGTTCCTCCATATCTGCCTGACCCAGCCGCGGCAGATGGCCTCCTGCTCTCTGAGCGATATGTCGTGAGGATCGCATATGACCCCGCCCTTTCCGCCGCCGAGAGGTATGTCCGCTACCGCGCATTTCCAGGTCATCCACATGGCAAGCGCCCTGACGGTATCGGCAGTCTCCTGAGGGTGGAACCTGATACCGCCCTTGCACGGACCCCTGGCATCATTGTGCTGGACCCTGAAGCCCCTGAAGACCTTGTAGCTGCCATCGTCCATCCTGACGGGGATGGAGAAGTGGTATTCCCTGAGCGGTTCCCTGAGCAGTCCCCTGGTGGCCTCATCGAGTCCGAGCTTCTCTGCTATGGCATCGAACTGCGACTGGGCCATCTTGTATGCGTTGAATCCCTTTTCGGCCAAGCGTATCGCCCCGTTTTTGGTAATGCCCTGATGGGCATGCCTGCCCAATTCATGTATGTATATAAATTTATTCATTTTATTTTCAATAGGGGTATAAACGACCAAAAAATGTGACATGGATGAAAAAATCGATAAATATTTGTGACAAAATGTTACCACCCGGTCCCGAGGGGCCGGGTGGTCCTTTTCACTTTATCGCTCAGATGACACCCTGGTCCAGCATCGAATCCGCGACCTTGACGAAACCGGCGATGTTAGCCCCCACCACCAGGTTTCCCTTGGAACCGTACTTCTCCGCGGCATCCCAGCTGTTCTTATGTATGTTCACCATTATCTGATGGAGCTGCCTGTCGACCTCCTCGAAGGGCCAGGAGATGCCT
>JBFYMY010000266.1:0-6307 GCA_041304645.1 Thermoplasmatales archaeon | reverse complement strand
GGACCTGTTGATAATTATCGTATTCGAGTATTCCATGGTCCCCCTGCTTTCCCCGTCATAGGTCCAAATGTTGTAGTAGGTATCCGAATATGGAACACTGAAATCGAAGTTGCCTTCTGGTCCGCTTCTTTTCTCCAATACAATATGTCTGCCCAGCGCGTCGAAACCGTTCAGGGAAACGGGGACACCCGAGATCGGGGATCCGGACGACAAGTTCCTGACAACTCCAATTATTACATTATCATAGGCCAGCCCTTCGACCAGAACGATGTCCCTATAATGGTGCTTCAAAGGTTCGATATATATCTCAGACCTGGTCCAGAGGGCTTCGGACCCGTTGGCGACCGTAATATAGCAAGGCCCTATACTCTTTGTTGTGATCGGGATATCGACCGAACCAAGTCCATCTGTCAATCCCTGGTCGCCATAGTATGACCAGGAATCATATTGATGCACAGATACCATGACGCCGACGGCAGGTGAGGCGTTCTCGTAGGTAACGTTCACATGGACCGTTCCCAGATAGGGTCCGCTATATCGGGATGTCCCCTTGGATGCTCCTTCATCAAAGAAAGGAAGGCCGGACATCAGCAATATGAACACAAACAAGCACACTGAAAGCTGGACAGCTCGTCTCATAAAGGACCCCCTACGAACCTATGGTATTGGAACCTAATTCGGTTCTTATAGATATCCATAATGGTCTTTGGTCCATTAGATGGGTCCACTGTTACCTGACAGGGTCCGAACTTGGACCACTTTGTGACCGCGTCCAAACCCTGGCCAAAAGCGCGTATTGAACTCTAATGGCCCTTACTCCTCGCCCCAACCCGCCGCCTCTTCCTTAACCTCTTCCTTTCCCTTGCCCTTCTTGACCACGAGTACTATGACGATTATCAAGAAAAGGAGCAGAATGACGATGAATGCGCCTATGCAGCAGAACAACCCATAGCTTTGGGGGTCATCTTTATCCTTCTTCTCCTTGGGCATAATCTGGGTGTCGGAATATGTGGCCCATCCGGACGGAGCCGCGCCTCCGGGCGTCGTGCTTAAATGATAGTTGTAGGTCTGCGACCAGTTGAAATTGTCCCCATCTACCAGGACCGAATATTCCCCTGGTGCCCCTTCGACCAACTTGAAAGAACCTACTCCCTCTATGACGATATAGACGTTCATCCCTGGCGAACCCTTCGCATCCACGTCCCAATCCTTGTTGCTCTTGACGGTGACCTTGACCGATGTCAGTTCGCCCATAGGGACCTTGAATGAACCGGACAACGTGGGTGCCTTGTCGGGTCCGCCTGCGATGTCCGAGAAATGATAATTGTAGACCGTGTCCCATTCGAACTCGGAACCATCTATGGTGGTCCTGTAGGTCCCTGCAGGTCCCTCGGTAAGCTCATAGGAGCCCAATCCAGCTATCACCATGTAAACGGTCAGGTTCTCGGCGCCAGTGACCTTTGCCTTTACGGTCCCGTTGTCGGCGACCTCGATGAAGCTCTCGTCGAGCCTCCACGTCATGTTCTCGGTCCCGGTCGTGAAGTTCCACTCAGATACCGAACCGAACAGCCTGAAACCCTCAACTGAGAGAAGGTTCCCTATGACCGTGACCGTATAGGTAGTGTTGGGGAGGAAACCGGAATGGGTGGCTATCAGGGTCCTGTTGTCGTCCCTCCATTCTATGGCTGGGTCCGAAGGCTCCGGTTCTATTGTGATATTGCCCATCAGAGTTGATACGTTCATCGAATGTGAGAAATGTATCACTATGGGCTCGTTGAGATAGACATCATTACCTGTGGGTGAATAGGACGTGATGTTGTAGAACCCTGGTGGTTCTATCTCCACATATTCGAGGTGGACCTCAACGTTCAGCTCTGCGGAGGTAAGGTTGAAAGGACCGTATGTCGTGTTGAGATAACCTGACCTGGAAGTGATCTCATCTGGCCTGAGATAAACTGGTGGGTCCACCGCTATCGTATAACCGGTCCCGTAAGGTACATCGTCGATCCTGAACTCACCGGTCTCGTTCGATGTTGCAGGCCATGAGACGGTCATGGTCTGGTCCCACAACACCACATTGGCATCGGGAATGGGTTCGGGTGTTGGACCATCGCCTATGACCTTACCCATGACGCTCCCAATGGTCCGGTTCTCAAGGACTATGATCAGTTCGAAAGTATTGAAACCCGTTGCCACATAAGGACCGCTCTCGTAAGCGGCGTAGAGCGCTGTCTCTCCGGTCCTGAGCGAGTAGGTGCCTGGTTCGGTAAATATCAGGAAGTTCCCGGAAGCATCGGTCACCGCTCCGTTCTCGAACTCAGTACCAGAGAACAGTTCGACCGAGATATCAGGCACTCCCGCACCCTCCCAGTTCACAACCTTACCTGAGAAGAGCGTTTCGGGGGTCAGGATCAGCTGAAGGCCTTCAAGTCCGTCCTCCCCGACCGTTAATTCCATCGATTCAGAGATGGTGTCGTTGTAGTAGGCTATCCTGAACCTACCAGGGTACACTCCCATAGAGAAAAGACCGTCGTTCCCAGTAGAGGTCGAGTTCACCATGTACTCTTCCCTGTCAAGGTCAAAGACGTAGATGGAACCGCTCTTGGGGTTCCCCAGATAGTCCATGAGCGTTCCGTTGATATAGGTGGTCTTGGCAAGGAGTGGCTCAAGGTAGATGTTCTGGTTGAGCGCTCTGGTCGTCAGGTCGAACACACCTATCTTCGGGAAGTATCCATTGAGATAACACGAATATGATATTGTGTCCTTCCCGTACAATCTATAATATCCGTTGGAGAAGGAGTGGGTGTTATAAGTAAGGTACTTGACATCGAACCACCTGGAACCGACCAGGTCCCGACCACCCCCTCCGTCTAGGTCCTTTCCGGTCATATAGGCGATCTCGGCCGAATGGAGGGGCTTACCGGTACTTAGGTCCTTGACGGCTCCGGTCACCTCGGTGAAAGGTGCGCTAGCATAGAGGGTTATGTCAGGTCCGACACCACCAGGGGCTTGGAGGACGAGCGTATTGTCCTCTCGAGGTACATAATGTAGCCTCATACCCGATAATGGATCGTAGTATTCGTTCGTAAGTATCTTGTACGTCCCTGGCTTGGCAGTGAGCCTTACATAACCGTTCTGATCAGAATATGAGTAATATGCATCATACCCATAGAAATATGGCTTCACTATGGGTACGTATATGTTCGGTATGGGAGAACCGGCCTCATCGACGACCCTGAAGGTGTATTGACAGTAGGGAGCCATATCGAAACCCTTCCTCTCCGTCAAGAATATGGTGATGGACCTCGTCTGCCCGTCCGCTATCGAAAAATCGTCCACCTTTCCCTTCCCAAGGTTCCCGTAGATAGAGATATTGTAATAATCCCCAGCAGGTATGGTAGCGTTCAGATAACCGTTCGAAGCGGTCTCTCCATAGAAATAGGTATTGGGTCCATTCCCCTCGACAGAATAATATGGTAGGACCCTCCCGGTGATCTGGTCCTTGACTAGGATGGAGACATTTCCCTGTTCGGGTGCTATTTCCGTTTGTTTTTCGAGCTCAATTGTTATGATGTCGCCACCCGAGGCGGGCCCGGGCGGTATGTCTAGTTGGACTGTGCTGTACATATAGTCCGAGACCGATATGGTGTAAGGCCTCATGGGCAAGTATGACAGCGTGGCATAGCCCGTGGAATTGGTGGAACCGCCAGTATTGGACCAGAGATCGTACTCCGTTCCCCTCAAGTACACTTGAGAGGAGCTGAGATAGGCTCCGCTTATAGGGGTGCCGGTCCCTTTTTCCTTGACAAGGAAGGTTAAGTTCCTTAGCTGGGTGGGAAAACGTAGGCGGAACTCTTTGGTGATGGGAGTGTCGTTCATGAGGACACCTGCCATTGAATTGTAGCTGACCCACCCGTCACCGTGATAGTTATAGGTAGAAACGGAGAAAAAGTATTCGCCTCGGCCCAGCGTCTGGTTCACCCATCCTGATGGATCGACGGACCAGAACCAATAGGAATAGGGTAGATGGTCGTTGTATGCCTGGATGCCCCACATGGATATATCCGGGTTCGGAACGGGCTTGCCCGTATTGTCATTCAGGAACCTCACGTTCAAGGGGAGGGAGGAGGGGTTCGAACGGAGCCTGATATCGAACGAATACGTGGTCTTGGAGCTGTTAAGGAAGACGTTGTTCGAATAAGTACCAATACCGTTAGAGACGTAGACCATATAGGAAAAATCGCTCATGGCGACCATGACAGAGAACCTGCCGTCAGCGGGAGTGAACCCTACCTCGACAAACTGTCTTCCTAGCGCATCCGTGCCTGAGACCTGATAAGTGGCGTCCATGACCGCCGTCCCGTTGGATAGGTACCTCACCGTTCCTTCTATCGTAAAGGTCCTGGGTAGGCCGGGTGTGAGCACGATGTCCCTGTAATATGTCCTGCCCGGCTCCACATAGAGCTCCTCGCGTATCCAAAGTTCCTCCGTGCTGTTCGAGGCCTGGATATAGCATGGGCCGATGTCGTATCCCCGTATGGTGATGGTCACCTTTCCCGACGCGTCGGTGGTTCCGTAGGAGCTGGAGCCCCAGCTACCAGTGTACTGTGGGAAGACATGGATCGTTATCCCTGAAGCGGGAGAACTGTTCGTATAGGTCAGGTTCACATTCAAGGTCGCTATCTTGGGAGGTATGATCCTGCTTCCAAATTCCCCGACGGCCCCGCTTAAGGCCGTAAGGCTCGAACCCACGACGCGGACGGTCACTATCAGAGCGAACCTCCATGTAACTTTCATTCTATTTACCCCCTGTTAGGTATCAACGATACCAGGACCAACGAACTTGGATTTAAGTCTAGCCATCGCAGTTTTTGGTCCATTTCGGACCAATGGGTTCATTTTTTCCCTTTTTAAAAACGACACCGTAAGGATAATAACGTTCCGTAATGGGTGGACCAACAGGTGCATCACCATGAGCGAAATTCCCAGGAAATGCCGAAGATGCGGTTCAGTTTACTTAGGAGACCTCGGGACGACCTGCCCTGACTGCCTAATGGAGAGGACAGGCAGGTACAGGCTCTTCCCCGATGATAAGCAGCTCCCCAGATGATCTTCAAAAAAAAATTTATTATCAAAATTAAAATGAATATTTAAAAAAAAATCCCCCATAATAACGGGGGTGATCAAAAATCCTTTTTTTCGATCCTCAACCCATCACAATGACCTTTATGACATTGTGCCAGGGTAGAAGTATGGTGTTGAACTTGGACCTCCTCTTGGACGGGTTCAGGTTCACCTTTATGAACGAGCCCATGTCCTCTGCGTTCCCGGTGGCGCTCTTCTTCTTTCCCTCGGCCATGTAAATGACCTTGACGGATCCTAGGTTCGACATTTTTTCAGCCTCGGCCTTGCCATTTAATTTTGAATATATATAATTTTTCATTCAAATATCGTTTAAAGGCCTAATGGACGCTTTATTTCTCATAAATTCCTTATCATCTGATCTACTGGCCTCTGTCCCGGCCTTTGACCATGACGTTAAGGATACCATGTCGGCCCATGGTCCAGTTGACATAGGTCATTCGGTCCTCCGAACCCGTAAAATAGTATATCGTCCCTCCACGATGCGTGGGAAAGGTCAGGGACGGGATCAAGAGAACAATGGCGCACTGGCCTGCGGCCGTGGCCGTTCTTTTGGGCATTGCTCTGAGAGCGGCCCTCTCCAGGTACATGTTCCTTCAGGCCGACGAGGAGATATTCTCCTACGATGCCTATTACTTCGTCCTGGGCAGACCCCTGGACTTCATCGTCGGCAAGATAGGTGCCTACCTGCTGTACCCTATGGCCTTGGCGGGTTGGTTCGAGCTCTTCGGCGTCTCCCTCTTCGTTGCAAGGCTCTTCACGGTCCTTTGCTGGGGGGTGATCATTTCCACCTTCTATCTCATCGTATTCAAGGTCACAGGCAACAGGAAATGGGCCTTCATAGGCACCCTGCTCCTTGCCGTTCTACCCTATCCTTTAAGATATGGTCATGTCGTCCTTTCAGAGCCGATCGCTTGGGCCTTCATCACTGTCTCATTGTACCTGCTCATCGACGGAATGGAACGGGACAGGTGGTGGACCATGTTACTTGCCGGTTCCCTGGTCGCAGTTGCCTTCTTCGCAAGAAGGTCCGCGCTCATCCTTCCTATGTTCATCGTTCCCGGACTGGTCTGGGTCAACAGGGGTTCGCCCTTCAAGGCAGCCAAGCAGGCCCTTGTCTATGGCGCCGGTTTCGCCCTGCCCATGGTCATAGGGATAGGGACCT
>JBFYMY010000265.1:0-7446 GCA_041304645.1 Thermoplasmatales archaeon | reverse complement strand
GAAGCGAGGTCGCATTGTGTAGCTGTTCCATGTAGTAGAGAACGTACACCTCGATAGAGACATTGACAGAATACTCCAGGGGGTCTTTGAAGGACAGATTCATGACAACGGTCATATCCTCACCCTCTGCTCGTGTGGACGAATAATGCTGACCGTTCCCTCTTGCTGTCTGGACCGGAAGGACCATTGTCAGGACCATGACCGATGCCAGTAGCAGTGAATGAAGATGAAGGTCTCTCATGTAAAAACAATCGGCGTATGGATACAAAACATTTACCTTCAAAATCGCTTATAGGTCGAACGTTCCCTGATATTGAAGGGAGCGTTATTGACCATTTCAAGGGGTTGATGGCTCGGAAGCAATGTCTTTGAGGACGTCCAAGTCGCATGCTGAGGCGGTAAGGAGGACCATGCTCGAACTGGACCTATTCGATAGAGAGAGGTCCATAGGTCATTCCGAAGGTGTATGCTTCCCGGTCAGGGCCAGCTCGGTCCATGAGCTTGTAAGGTGCGCGGAGAGGTTGAAGGAGGAGGGTGTGACCTTCGAGCTCCTGCCAGATACCGGTCTTACCTCAGGAAGAAGAAGAAGACGTTCACCCATAGGTGAGGTCCAAAGAAGTCTTGCTGGTAGACTTGGGCCGGGCCTTATTGGTTCCTTGCCCCGGAAGTACGAGAGGGTGGGGGACGCTCTCGTACTGGTCCTGGACCCAAAGCTTGAAGGGGTCAAGCACGAGGTCGCAGAGACCTATTCCAAGGTCCTTGGAGCGAGGTTCGTTCTGCGGAACAGGGGCAATGTCTCAGGCGAACTCAGGGAACCCGATATGGAGGTCCTCATCCCACCGGATGACGGTGATTTCTCCACGGTCCATAGGGAAAATGGGGTCCTTTACGTCCTTGACCCGAGATACCTGATGTTGTCCTCTGGCAATGTGGGCGAGAGGGGAAGGGCAGGAAAGCTTCTCACGGAGGGTCCAGCTGCGCCAAGGGCTCTCAGGTCCAGGGAAATGGGTGAGCACTTCGACGGGGAGGTCGTCTACGACATGTTCGCGGGGGTGGGCTATTTCACTCTCCCATTGTCATTGGGGCCGGGGCTTAAAAGGGTCATCTCCATGGAGAAGAACCTCCTGGCCTATCGGTATTTGGAAAAAGGGGTAGCCCTGAACAGGGTCACGGACCGAGTGGCAGCGGTCCTCGGTGACAACAGATGCTCGGCGCCGGAGGGAGCAGCGGACAGGGTCATCATGGGATATGTAGGCGGAACAGTCCGGTACTTAGAGATGGCCCTACGGTACGCATCACCGCTCGGGGCGGTCATCCACCTTCATGACACGGTCGAGAGGGCGTTAGGTGCAAAGGGTCTCTTCAAGGTCGCATCGGAGATCGCAGGCTCATGCGGGCTTTCCTTGGAGCTCAAGGCCTCAAGACGGGTGAAATCCTACGCCCCATGCGTAGACCACGTCGCTCTGGACATCATGGTCGGACCCTCTGTCCGTGCATGATCCTCTTGAAAGAAACCTTTTTCAACCCAGGAATGGCTTGACCTCATAGGTAGGGAAATGAAGAACGTCGTTATCGCAGGGGGCGGTGAGGTAGGTTTCTCCCTTGCCCGGACGCTGTCCGAAGAGGGCCATAACATAACCATAATCGAAAAGGAAGAGCAGGTCTCAGAGAAGCTCGAATCACTGGATATCCTGGTTGTGACCGGAAACGCCGCATCCCCTACCGTTCTGGACAAGGCATACATAGAATCCGCGGACTTCTTCATAGCTGTAACTGGCTCCGACGAGGTCAACATGGCCTCCTGCGCCATAGCCCATAACAAAGGATCAAGGACCCTTGCAAGGATCAACGGGGAGGACTACCTCAGGGACCCGGTCTCCAAGGAGGCCCTTAAGGACGCTGGCATAGATATCGCATTCTGTCCAGATATGATATCGTCCACCCACATGGCAAATATCCTGAACGTCCCCTTCCTGCTTGATACGCCCATGTTCGATGAGAAGCTCATGAGGGTCATGGAGCACAGGGTGGACAAAGCGTCAAAGGCGCTGGGGTCGGAGATAAGGAAGCTCAAGCTCCCAAGGGACATCAACCTGGTGGCCGTATTCAGGAACGAGGAGGTCCTGATACCCAAAGGGTCGCTGCGCCTTGAGGCCAATGACAGGGTCCTCTCAGTGGTCCCGGCCGTTACCCTGGACATCGCATACGGGGGCATGCAGGAGCTCTTCGGGTCCGCCCCCAGGAGGGACCTGAGGTCACCAATAACCAAGATCATGGTGGCGGGGGGGTCAAGGATAGGCTACCATATAGCAAGGCTCCTTTCTCAGAAAGAGAGGTCAGTTATACTGATAGAGGAGGACGGACGGAGGTGCAAGGAGATATCGGAGAGGCTCGACGATGTCCTTGTCATAAACGGCTCCCCGACGGACAAGGAGCTCCTGAAGCTCGAGGGGGTCTCGGAGACCGATGCCTTTCTGGCGGTGACCGAAAGGGAAGAGGTCAACATCCTGACCTCCCTACTGGCCGGGCAGTTCGGAGCGAAGAGGTCCATAGCCCTTGTGGACAGGCCTGACCTGAAATCGATCCTTGAGGAGATGGGCATAGACCTGATAGTCTCTCCCAGGTCCGTCACCTTATCGGCGATCCTCAGGTACTTCCATGAGGACGATTTCCCCTCAATGGCCGTGATGGGTGAAGGTGAACTGAAGGTCGTCGAGGTCAAGGTCAAGGAGAGATCGAAAGGGGCCAATAAAAGGGTGGACGGGCTGATGACCATCATTAAAAGGGACCTGATCATCGGCGCCATCGTAAGAGATGGAAAGGTCATAATCCCTCGCGGGGAGACCTACATACGTCCCAAGGACCGCCTGATGGTGTTCACCAAGGGTGGGAACCTGAAATGGCTCAAGGACCATTTCTAGGAGGGCGACATTGGTAAGGATAAGACCCGTCACAGTGTTGGGCCAGATGCAGCTGGTCCTGTCGGCCATGCTAATGCTCTCATTGTCGGTGGAGCTCCTGTACAGACATTTCTCTGTCCGTGACCTCGTTGTGTTCGGTGTCCCTGTCCTCATCATGTTCGTCAGCCAAGTGATCTTCATAGCCTTCCTTCCCGTCGGTCCTCTGCTCTCGAGGGAGAAGAGGTACAGGGTCGCCATCGTCTCCTTTCTGCTAATGATACTGGTCGGATCGCTGCCCTTCGTTCTATCGGGGACATGCGGTGTGATGGACGCCCTCTTCGAATCGATCGCTGGTTTCACGACCACAGGGCTATCCACGAAGGCCTCGTCCACTTTTCTGGAGGCAGGCAGGGGTATGTTGTTCTACAGGGTGGCCATACAGTGGGCGGGCGGGATCATCTACCTGGGATTCTCCTTTCTCCTACTGACCGAGATCGCGGACATAGCAAGGAGGAGCGTCGAGAAGAGGATGTTCTCATGGACAGGAATGGTCCCAACCATGTCCAACCTGATGAGGAACATCGCCTTTGCTTACGCAGGGCTCACCCTGTTCGGTATCGCCATCTATCGGTTCAGTGGGCTGCATCTCTACGATTCCATCTGCCTCGCAATGTCCGCCTTCTCTACGGGCGGATACTCTTCGGTTGGAAGGTCAGTTCCCGGAGGGAGCGGTATCCATATCATCACCACCTTGATGATGTTCATAGCTGGTATTGGCTTCTATGTCCATCTGTCGCTCATAGCATCGAAGGGCCGGAGGAGAGCCCTGCTCGATACCGAGAACGTAGCCTATACGATGATATCCGTAACGGCCCCGGTCCTGGCCTACCTGATGCTCATGGCCGGAGGCATAGGGTTCGGGGAGTCGCTGTGGAAAGGGGCGTTCGGAGCGATCTCGGCCCTATCGGATACCGGCTTCCAGGTCGATGGCATGCAGGAATGGCCTGACAGTTTGAAGCTGTTCCTGGTGCTCCTCATGTTGCTAGGTGGTTCATCGTTGTCCCTTGCATCCGGTCTTAAGGTCCACAGGCTCGTCCTGCTCTCAAAGGGGTTCATCAGGCTTGTCAAGAACATGACACATCCAAGGGCGGAGCTCCCATTGAAGAGGGGTGAGGGCTCCTACTCGGACAATGCCTTGGAGATGGCCAATATGTACTTCCTCTACCTCCTTGTCATCCTGGGTCTGATGATGGCCGTCACCCTGCTGTTCGAAAGCGGGTTCATGGAGGTCCTTTCCCTCTGTTCCGCAGCGGTCTCGAACACGGGGATGGCCTTCGGGAGGTTCAGCGGTCCTGAGGGTATAATGGCCCTGCCCTGGGCGGTTAAGCTGGTCCTATCCGGAGGGATGCTGCTAGGCCGCCTTGAGATATTGCTCCCCATCTATCTGCTATCGCCCAGGAGCTACAGGTTCAATGGTTGACCTCGAGCTCCTCCCCATCCTCGGGCATCATGGTATCTGGAAAGACCTCTTTGGCCTCGGCAAGGAGCTTCTTGTGCCCATCATCGTTCGAGTACCGGGGAGATGTATGGACCAGTGCCAACCCCCTGACCGCTGCCTTGAGGGCCACCCCGGCCGCGGCCCTTGCCGTCGAATGGCCGAACTCTCCGGCCATCTTCTCATGTTCGTCACCATACGTGGCCTCGTGTATCAGCAGGTCGGCCCCATAGGAGAAGCGAACTATATCGTCCGATGGGGCGGTGTCCCCGGTATAGACGATACGGACTCCCTTGCGGGGAGGGCCCATGACCTGACCGGGAGCGAAAACGGTCCTGCCCCCTATAAGATCCACTTCTATGGTCCTGCCTTTCTGAAGCTCTCCCCAGAGCCTTCCCTCGGGGATACCTAGGGCCCTTGCGGCCTCGACATCGAACCGCCCGGGGCGCTCCTTCTCACCTATACTGTAGGCCAGCGCAGGGACCGAATGGACGGCTTGGCAAGTATCGATCAAGAGTCCGTTCACCTCCGTTCCCTCACCAGGGGCAAGCTCCGTGACGGGCGTCATGAAACCGCATTTGAAGGCACAGACGGACGATGCCGCCTCCCAGGACCTAGCGGTACCATGAGGTCCGATTATTCTCAGTTCTTCCTCCCTGCCGTTCAGGGACATGGTCTGCACAAGGCCCGGGAGCCCAAGTACGTGATCACCGTGAAGATGGCTCACAAGGACCGCCTTTATCTTCATAGGGGATACGGAGGAGTAGAGCAGCTGCCGTTGCGTCCCCTCCCCGCAGTCAAGTAGAAGGGTGGTCGGACCCGAGGAGAGCGCAATGGAGACAGGGTTCCTCCTTTTGGACGGCCAGCTCCCCCCGGTGCCAAGGAAGCGGATCTTCATACACCCCCAAAGCAGAGGACCAACATCAATCTTTTTCCCTCTTTGGTCCTTCCGGGACGCAAGCGATTATTAGGGGATAGGTAGCTCCGGTGGCATGAACCAGAACGGACCGAAGAGACCGACCATCCTTATGGACGGTAGGCCCTACGAGCTCCATCCAAGCAAGATGGTCTGCCTTCTCAGGAGCTATGCGGCCCATGCCAGGGAGCTGAACAACCCCATACCGGAAAGGCCCAGGTTCTTCCTCAAACCTCCCTCATCGCTGCTGCAGAACCATGGCACGGTCATCCTGCCCGAAGGTGTTGGCCCCGTTCACCACGAAGTTGAACTGGCCGTGATAATCGGAAGGACAGGCAGTAAGGTGACCGTGGCCTCGGCAGGTGATCACATCCTGGGTTACACGGTCATGCTCGACCTGACCGCAAGGCAGCTTCAGGAGGAGGCCAGGTCAAAGGGCCTACCCTGGACGGAAGCCAAAGGGTTCGATACGTTCGCTCCAATAGGTCCCATAGGAGCGACCAGGGCCTGTTATGATTGGAGAGGACGGAGGGTCCAGCTCAAGGTGAACGGGACCATGAGGCAGGACGGTAATACGGACATGCTACTGTTCCCCATCGAACAGATGGTATCGAGCATATCATCGGTCATGACCCTGGAGGAGGGTGACATGATCCTTACAGGGACCCCTTCAGGAGTGGGGCCGGTCCAGCGTGGGGACACGCTCGAGGCCACCATCGATGGCCTTGGGACCCTGGAGGTCACCGTTCAATGATGTACCCGGCAATAGAGCGATGTTCTGTGGTTGTGATAGCACAGTAATGATAAACTGATGGACAAACGTAAATACTTCCTGTACGGATTTAAAGGCGTCATGGGTAAGACTGGCACAGGGAAGGAGAAGGCCTTGAAAGCCGAAGACAACAATGACCAGCTCTTCGACCTGTTGGGTGACGAACACCGCATAGCGGCATATCTTCAGAACTCAGCTCATCAGATGAGGACCCCATTGACCGTCATCAAGACCTACCTTGAGCTTGTCCAAGCTGAGGTCTACGGGCCTGTTACGACCGAGATGATGGAGAAGCTCGAGACCCTTGAGGTCAATATGGACGAACTGGGCTATTTCGTGGACCAGGTCCAGGACATGGGGCTCCTGGCAGGCGATGTTCACAGGGGGTCGACGATCCCAGGGGACCTTTGCTCGATCGTTGAGATGGTCACATCAGAGGTGACCCCGGCAGCAAGGAACCGCAGGATCGATATCGTCCTTGAGAGGCCTGATGGGCCGGTGGAGGCCGGTCTGGACCCGCCCCTAGCAAGGAAGGCCCTCCACCATCTCCTTAGGTACGTCATCCAGACAGCGCCCATCAAGGCCGAGATCAGGACCGCCCTCAAGAAAGGCCCCGAAAAGGCCTTAATAGTCATCTTCGGGTTCGGGGAACTGGTGAGCGGTCCGGAGATGTCAAGGATCCTGGAGGGGATGACCGAGATAGATACCAATCTGACCAATACGGACTGGGAGAAGCTTTCCCTTCCGTTATGCAGGACCCTCATGCAGCTGCAGGGCGGCGACCTCACGATATTCAACGATGAGAAGGACAGGACCGTATACGTACTGGAGTTCCAGAACGCTCTTCCATAGTAGGATTGTAGGGTCCGAATATTTGCGGTGGTCCACATACACATGAGCGGTCCGAAGGTCCCTCCCGACCATCAATGATATAAACAAAGAGACATATGAAAGCGCGTGAAGGTGCCATTTTCCTCTTTCTTCAGGACCGGAACAGGACGGGTTTGGGTCCTGGTCCTTACGACCGTCCTTTTTATTCCGTCAATAACAGCACCAGCTGCAGTGACGATGGAGGGAGAGATAGAACAACATGATGGGTTTTGGGCAGAAGAAGGACCGCCCCTCGACTGGCTTATAATGGTCTATATGGCAGGGGACAATGACCTTGGCAGGGACGGTTACAAATACGGTAACGCTTTGAAGATGGACCTGGAGGAGATGGAATCCAGCTTCTCGGGGTCCGGCAGCAAGGTCCTTGCCCTTACCGACCAGGAAGGTCTGGGCAACTCCGCCCTCTACGACATCGTACAAGACAGCGGGCCCGGCATCGTCTCTCCCACAGTACCATTGAGCGCGCTCGATC
>JBFYMY010000264.1:0-4435 GCA_041304645.1 Thermoplasmatales archaeon | reverse complement strand
ACGCTCTTCCGATCTGCTTTTTTAAGGTATCCGAGCTGGTCCTTTAAGTCCGGTGTCATCTCGGAGTAGATGTGTTCGAACATCTCCTCGGGCCTTAAAGGTCCAATGCTCTCGGCCTTTTCGACCGAGGTCTTGATGAGGTCCTGGGCCTTCAGAGTGAGCTCGTCCTCCCAATCCTGGGTCCATACGCCCTTGTTCTTGAGGTAGAGCCTGAAACGCTTGAGGGGGTCCTTGTCCTCCCAGTCCCTCTGCTCCTCATCGGTCCTGTACCTCTTGGGATCGTCGGCAGTCGTATGCATCAGGCGTCTGTAGGTGAAGGCCTCTATGAGGCTAGGTCCCTCACCTTTCCTTGCCGCATCCAAAGCCCTCTTGGTCGCAATATAGACCGCCATCACATCGTTACCGTCAACATAGATGCCTGGGAATCCGTAGGCCTCACCTTTCTGGGCTATGGTACTGGATGCCGTCTGCCTCTTCCTCGAGACGCTTATGGCCCATTGATTGTTCTGTACCAGGAAGACCACAGGGGCCCCGAAGACGCCTGCGAAGTTCATGCCCTCGTGGAAGTCGCCTTCCGACGTTCCGCCATCCCCGAGGTAGCAGAGGACCGCGCTCCCCTCTTTCTGGAGCTTCTTGGCCCAGGCGAATCCTGCAGCGATGGGGACCTGGGTGGAGACCGGGACGAATATCGGAAAGCTCTTGCTCCCCGCCGGGGGGATATTTCCCCTTGGGTCCCCCATGAAATAGAGGAGGATGTTCTCGAAGGGCAGGTCCCTTATCATGTAGGACGATAGCTCCCTGAACGCGGGGAACATCCAATCGTCCTTGGCCATGGCAAGAGCGCTGCCTACCTGGGCAGCTTCCTGGCCCGTGCTGGGAGCATAGGTCCCGAGCCTCCCCTGCCTTTGGAGCTTTATCGCCTTGTCATCGGCAAGCCTTCCGTAGAGCATCCACCAGAACATATCCTTCAACAGACCCTCATCAAGACCTGGGTCTTTTCCAATGAGGTTCCCCTCCTTGTCAATGGTCTGGTAGAGCTCGCAATCCTGTGGAAGACATTCCTTTATCTCCATGTGATATACCTCCTGATAGAAGGCCGATAGGACCGGAAGGATGCATCACTGCTTCTTGGCCCAGTCCCTTAGCTGCTCGTACGTCACGGCCCCGCAGAGGAACTGGTCGTTCCTTTTGTTGTAAAGGAAGGGTACACCGTTGCATCTGCCCTTGGAGTACTTCATCATGAGGTTCTGGGTGGCGCTGTTGTGCCATACCTCGGACCTCGTTATGGAGATGCCCTCCTCTTCCTTGAGCCTGGTGATCATCATCTCGAGCTGCTTGCACGGCGGGCATTCCGCCCCGTAGAAGTCCAGTAATTGCGATTCTTCGTCCATTTCCGGTCACCTTTTCTCCGTTCCCTGCCTTTTTTTTTACAGGTTTATGATAGAACGACCCTTGGGGCATTGAAATACTTTGCCATTGATATTTCAATGATGAGGTGAAATTGGATGTTAATTTTGGTCGGGGTCAAGGTCCTTTTTTATATCATTTATGGCTTTGTTGACGCTTTCGAGGACCTTGGCAGCATCCTTCCTGACCGTCCTCTCGACCCCCCCGTCCTCCATCTCCCGTCTCTTCTTCTCGATAGTGTCCGACAGGATATCCAGACCATCCTCGGTCTCCTTCAGGAGCTTTACGGTCTCTCTGTCCACATCAAGGCCTTTTATGCTGTCCATTATCTCACTGAGCTTCCTCTTGATATCCTTTGACAGGTCGTTAAGGTCCGTAGGCATTGCATCAGCTCCTCACTATCACATCAGATGAAGGTCCATAGTACCATGGACCTCGTTCATCTTCCTTGTCATACCAATATCAAGGACAAGGAGGACGGATTCGGCGGTCAAACCCACCGTTGCTTCCAGAAGGTGTCCGCCAAAGACCCGTTTGTCCTTATCGCCCACGACGGCATGTAAGTGCGGGAACGGGCCCTCATCCTCCTTTGAGATGATGCCGGAGACGTTCAAGAGCTCCAGAGGGCCCTCAATGACCTTGGGAGAGTAGTCCCCCTTTCCTCGGTAATAACCAAGGGATACACTGCTGAACTGGCCGATGGACGATACGACCACTGCTCCTGTGCCTGGCAGTATGGAACAGGCCTCTTTCAGTGAGGTGATATAATCCTCGCCCATGTTCATCTTCACGACGGCCGTTCCGTCCTTCGCCCTCAGTTCCATCTGGGTCCCTCCGGGTCCGTTCCCGGATAGGCCATTGGGTTAATAAACCGTGTTTTCAAGGGAGCACCGTAAATATTATGTAGTATGGGTGGCAGATGATATACTTGCGGGAAATCAAACAAACATCTGGCAGGGGATGACCCCCCATTTTTTAAAAAAAAACCATCCTTCCTTCTTGCCATTCCCCTGCCCCTCCCCTTTCTGGACGGACCTGCCCTCGAGCCCGGGGTCCTCGGTTCCATGGAAAAGACCCTTCAGAAAAATGGATTATTCAGAATGTTGTTGGAAGGTTCAAAGCTACGGGTCGAAAGGATGCAGTGGAACGGCCCCAAGACCCGTTACGGAAGGTGTGGTCCTTGCCCAGGTCTATCCATATCAGAACATTGGTCCCGGTCGTCCTTGCCGTTCTGGTAGCTTGCCTGATGGTCGGTCTACCTCCGGTTCGAGGTGATGCCAAGGACATAACCGTACCTGCTGGCGGTACTCGGAGCGTTGCCCTGGGATTCATGTACATAGGCTCATCCGTCCAATACTCATGGATCACGGGGAGCGAGCTCGAACTGACCGACTTCTATGTTGAGGATACGGCAGGAAGGAAATATCAGGAACTGACGGAAACGTTCCAGGGGGGGAATACCTTCGTAGTGGCCCTCGACGGGAGCTACTTCCTTACATGGGATTGCAAAAAGTACTCCTCCGGTGTTCAGGTGAGCTACAGCTTCAAGGTCACAGCGGTCACCATAACCTCAGACCTCACCGTTGACATCTCCATAGATAACAACATGTGCCCACAAGGGCAGTCAACTGATTTCGACATCAAGATAACCAATCCCAACGATGGCCAGATAAAATTGGGCATGGTCGGGCTCCATCTGGACTGGATGGGGGCAGGGCAATACCTGAAGAACAGGACCGTGGACCTTCAGGTCACGACGGTCCAGAGCAAGGAGCAGCTGACGGTGACCATCGTTGTCGATGTAGCGGGCACTGCGAACATCGGTCTTCATTTCTACGAGGTGAATGTTACCTACGACCTCCTGGCCAATAGCAACTGGCATACATTCTACTGGAGCAGCGGGAACCTGTCCAATTTCTATGTGGTCCTCATGGACACCGACGGGGACAGTACCCCGGACATAGAGGATGCATTCCCCAATGACCCCAACGAACAGAAGGACACCGACGGGGACGGTGTCGGGGACAGGGCAGATGCCTTCCCGAACGACCCTGCGGCCTCAAAGGACACTGACAAGGACGGGTATCCGGATGCGTGGAACGCAGGGTATTCAGAGAGGAACTCCACGACAGGATTGAAGATGGATGCTTTCCCCCTTGACCCCGCTGCGAGCAATGATACCGATGGTGATGGTCACCCGAACGAATGGAATGCGGGAAAGACGCAGCTTGACTCAACGACGGGACTTGTCCTGGACCGCTATCCCGATGACCCATACAAGTGGAAGGAAGTGAAGGTGAGCCATACCAAGACCTACATAATAATAGCCGCGGTGGTCGTGGGCCTGGTAATGCTCATGATCATAACCGCGCTCATCATCGTAAGGGTAAAGAAGAGCATGGAGATCGCTAGAAAGGATGCAGAAAAAGAGGCTGAAAGGGTCAGGAAGGAGATGGATGAGCATCAGAAGGTCAAGGACCTCGAGAGGAGCGGCGGCAGGGGGGAGGGGTCCGACAGCAATGTTTCGATCCTTGGGGCGGATGGTGAAACGGTCGTATCGGCAGTCCCGACAACACTGGCCGAAGCCCATGCCCTCGATGGTCAGACCAAGAAACCGGTGACGTACGAGGACCTCTACGGGAAGAAAGAGGAACCCGCAGGGGATGGGGATGAGAACGAAATAACCGAGATCGATGAGACCACGAAAGAGGAATAGTGCAGGGGAAGGGACCTTTAAAATGTCCATCAATCGACATTATTCCAATTCTAAAGGTCCAGCCAAAAAACGGTAATGAATAATGTGTTATCATTTTTTGGCGTTTAATATCCATATCACCCAATTTTTTTCGAGAGTATACATTAATTGACGATATAAAAAAAGTGCAGGGGAAGGGACCATTGATGTGTCTATAAAGCGACGAGAATCCAACATCAAAGGGCCAGCTAAAAAGCTGGAATTAAAATAAAAACCCTTTTTAGCGTATTAAATTAATGTCACGCACCATTTTCCGTGAACATATAATAATTG
>JBFYMY010000263.1:0-3977 GCA_041304645.1 Thermoplasmatales archaeon | reverse complement strand
TTGGACCGATTGGAGGGAGTTCCTACCAGGAGGTCGCTTACCAAGAAGGATGACCTCGTAAGGATAACGGGGACCCAAGGTTCCCTGACGGACCTGAATGAGAACGAGCTCTCATCCCGTGTCAAGGACTTGGAGAGACATCTAGATTCCATGCTCGGTTCGATACAGGAGTTCCAGGGCTTCCTGTCCAGGACCAAGGGCAGGATATGAACCTGACCGGTCTCCCTCTCCTAAGGATCGGGGTGGGCAGCCATTTCTTATGGAAAGGTATAATTGAAATGTAGTTAATGGTCGATCATGGAAATTTTTTTTAAGACCCCCATAGAGGATATCCTATCCCTGCTCTGGATAGCAGACCCCGTCATAGCAAGGACCCTGAAAAAGGGTGTTCCACTTCATGATGCAAGAGAGGAGATGTTCGAACATCTCAATTCCCTCGAGAGAAGTCTCTTCAATATCTATTCCGACAGAAGATTGAAGGATATGCATATAATCGAGAGGAACAATGCCAAGGAATGCATAAGGGTCCTGAAGAACATAATGAGGAGCGAGAACGAGAAGATAACAGGCTTCTCCGCCTTGAAAATGCTTCATGACCTGGCTTTGCACAGGAAGGGGCTTAACGATGTCAGCAAGGGGTTCCTGCTAGAATTCTATTTTCTATTCATGGGTATGCACGGCAGGTCCAAATTGAACAGGTCGGACGTTCATATGGACGAGAATGAGAAGGGTTCGGCCGGTTCTAGGTCCCTTATCCTTGACGGCTATGCAAAGATCATGGACCGACAGATGAGGCGGTACCCTTCAGGGACCGACCCTACCCTTGTCAGGCGGGCCCGCAAGATGAAGGAAAGGCTCCTGTCCTATTTCAGCGGGACCGATAGGGACTGGAGGGACCATCTGTGGCAACTGACCCACATAGTAAATGACCTCTCCACATTGGAGGACCTGGTCGTATTGGACGAGGAGGAAAGGGCAGGGCTGAGGAGCGCTGATTCCCTGGGGATACCTTACCAGATAACTCCCTACTACCTTTCCCTTTTCGATCCGAAGGGGAAGAACGATAGCGACAGAACGGTGAGGGCACAGGTCCTTCCCAGCAGGGTGTACTGCGAGACCGTCCACGGAAAGAGATCTTTGGGGGAGGAGATGGATTTCATGGGTGAGAGGTCGACGAGCCCCATCGATCTCATCACAAGGAGATATCCTAAGATAGTGATATTGAAACCGTTCGATTCATGCCCCCAGATATGCGTTTACTGCCAGAGGAACTGGGAGATGAAGCGGATAGGCGAAGGGGAGGTCACACCAGGGTCGCTCGAGAAGGCCATGGACTGGATATCCGAGACAAGGTCGATATCGGAGGTCCTGGTAACGGGCGGGGATCCGCTGACCCTCAACAACGGTCAGATAGCGCACATCCTTGAGAGGCTATACGACATCGAGCATCTTGAAAGGATCAGGATAGGCTCACGGGTGTTCGTGACCCTGCCTTTCCGCATAGATGAGGGTTTGGTCAAGATATTGAAGAGAGGGCATATCCCTGGAAAGAGGGAGGTCTGCCTGGTGACCCACTTCGAACACACCACCGAGATCACGCCCGATGCCGTCGGGGCAGTTACCAGGGTCCGGAACGCAGGTATGAGCCTCTACAACCAGCAGGTCTTCACCTACTTCAACAGCAGGAGGTTCGAGACCTGCGCATTGAGAAGGGGCCTGAAGCTCGCGGGTGTGGACCCGTACTACTCCTTCAACACCAAGGGTAAGGAGGAGACGGACGATTTCAGGGTACCGATAGCCAGGATGCTCCAGGAGAGAAAGGAGGAGGCCCGCCTCCTCCCCGGCCTCATAAGGACGGACGAGCCTGTCTTCAACGTGCCTAAGCTCGGAAAGGTCCATCTTCGGGCGTGGCAGGACCATGAGCCCATAATGATACTTCCAACGGGGCGGAGGGTTTACAGGTTCTACCCTTGGGAGGCTATTCTGACACTGGTCGATGATTACATCTACACCGATGTCTCCATCTGGGACTATCTGACCAGGCTCCATGACGAGGGCGAGAGCGCCTCCGGCTACCGTTCCATCTGGTACTACTTCTGAGCCCGTTGGACCGTAAAGTTCCCGTTCCACATATGGTAAAAAGCAACATATACATGTTAGTTGCATCCATCCATCATTGGGATGGACCGGAGAGTGAGATGAGATGGCCTTCAAGGAATCGAACCCAATAACCGTTCAGCTGGTCCTCCTCACGGTCGTCCTGTCGGTCCTGGTTCTGACCCATGGCCTGTTCCTGACGATGGCATTGAACCTGACGGTGATACTCTTCACCGAATCGGAGGTCACCGCCTTCGGTCTGATGGCCTCCGGTTACGGGCTGCTCCTCATCCTTCCCAAGGCATACCTGTTCTCGCTCATCGCCTTCGGGGTCACCCTCTACAAGCGGGACGTCTACGGCCCTAAACATGCCCGTTCCGCGTTCATAGGTTTCTTGGTGTTCATCCTTGGAACGACCACGCCCGTGTTCCTGTTCCTCATGTCGTTGGTATTCGAGAAGGGGTACCTGACCCTGCCCTTCTTTCTCAACCTGATCTTCTTCTCGGTGGTCCTTGCGCTCTTCTTCTATGTCAAGGACATAGGAGGGGAGAGGTTCGGTATCATTGCTCTAGCATCATATTCGATCGGGTCACTGATGATCATAAACCTGGGGACAGCTGCGTTGTACCTTGGTACGGAGGACCTGATGACCGAAGGGATGGGAAAGGTGCTCTCTCTCATAGCTCTGCCCGGTACCTCCCTTTGCCTTGCTGGTGTCGTATTGATGCTCGTAGCTTACATAAAGGCTTTCGGCTGGGTCAGGGAGCACAAGCCCCTCATCGACGAGCAGCAGGGGAGACAGCTCAAGATGCAGGAGGAGACCATCGTCATGCAGCAGGAGCAGCTCGCTCTCCAGAAGGAGCAGCTCAGGATGCTTCGGGAGAACTTCGAGATGCTCTCAAGGCTTCAGAACGACCTGATAGCGTCAGGTGCCATACAGCTCCCGGAGAAGAGCGGCCATAGCGGGGCTGGCGGGTCCGATGCTCAGAGGAAGGTTGACGCTCCCGTTGCCCCCGACCCCGGAGGTCCGGGATGAGGGGCTGGGCGCTGGTCCTCTCATCCCTGCTGTTGTCGGTGTTGCTCTCGGCCGCAATTCCCGCAGGGGCCGATGGGAGCTCCTGGGGACCGGAGGAGGTGCTCGTTCACCTCAGGGTCCGGTTCGACACGGTCCGGTCAGGAGAGCTGACCCTTTTCATAGGGAATGCATCGGAGGGGTCCATGGTCTTCGAAGAGCGGTCGGCCCCCGTTATCATGCAGGGACCTGACAGCAATCTTATCCGCGTCCATGAAGCCCTGAGCTCGTTCAATGCCACCTGGGTGTCGCTCTTGAGGTCCGTGCTCGATCCGGGCGGATATGTGAACGTCACCGGTCCATCCCTTCTTTTTTCCTCCAAGGACAGCAGGTTCGGTTCGCTCTTCACGGCCAGGTTCAGTGTGACCGGGAACGATAGTGCTCCCGATTACAGACTGCTCTCTTTCCTCAGGACAATAAAGCCTAGGAAGCTCGATCCGAAAGACACTTATTCGTCCATAGAACGCGACAGGGATATCGAAAGGCTATCGAAGGTCGTCCTCAGGATCGCTATCGAACCACCGGCAGGAACAAACATGGACCTCCAGTTCGATGGGACGGCGCATACGAGAGGGCTCACTTCTGAGATGTTCGACAGGACCCTGACGTTGATCGAATTCAACGACCTCGGTAACGGATTGGTAATGTCGGGATCGTTCATGTTCACCCCACAGGTCGTTCTCGTCCTCTCGGTCGGAACGACCCTGGCCGCTTCCATCCTAATAACGGCCGCATGGGTACGGAAGAGGTTCCATGGGTGGGCCCTCATCTTCCCCTTGATAGCGATGGCACCCTGCCTTTTTACGTT
>JBFYMY010000262.1:0-11192 GCA_041304645.1 Thermoplasmatales archaeon | reverse complement strand
GGCCCCATGAAGGTCGCTCAGCATGATGTGGTGATCTTCAGTGCCATGTCATCCTCTGACAATGTCGGAATAACCACCTATAGCTGGACCATAGATGAGAATACCTACGATACGATGGAGGTCAACTATACCTTCCACGATGCAGGCTCGTTCCTGATAGAGCTCATCGTCGAGGACGGTTCGAATCCCGCATCAAAGGCCGAACTTCTCCTGTCCGTTGCCGACATCGACGATCCAGTGATAGACCTCATAGCACCTGAGAGCATAGGCAACCATCTGTCGTTCTTCGCCAACGCCTCGGCCTCAACAGATAATGTCGGGATCACAAGCCATTCGTGGCTGGTGATAATGCCAGATAACAACCGCATCACCGGGACTGGCCCGACCTTCTCGATGGACCTGTCCGGGGTCCTGGGCGAGGTGATCCTCTACCTTACCGTGATGGATGCCTCGGCCAACAGCGCCCAGGAGGTCAGGTTCGTGCAGGTCCTTGATACCCTGGCACCTACTGTGATGGCCCCAACCGATATGGAGGTCCAGGAGGGTGAGAAGGTCACCTTCCTCGATATGGGCTCAACGGATAATGTCGGTGTCAGCGCCTACAAGTGGACCGTGGAAGGGCCGCTCGGCACATCCACGATCTGGGGCAACAGGCTCAGCTATTTCTTCGAGCTGAACGGAAACTACACGGTGACCCTGACGGTGTACGATTCGACCGGGAACAACGCCTCCGCCCTGTTCAATGTCGATGCTGGGCAGAAGGCACAGGGACACGACAGCGATGGTGACGGGCTCCCTGACATTTGGGAGGTCCAGATGGGTCTTGACCCCAACGAGCAAGATGCCGACCGGGACCCCGACCGGGACCTCCTGACCAACAAGCAGGAGTACGATCTCGGGACCGACCCGAAGAACGCGGACACCGACGGCGACGGGATGCCCGACGGCTGGGAAGTGGACCACAAGCTCGATCCTGAGGTGAAGGATGCCTCCGCAGACCCGGACAAGGATGGCGTCACCAATATCAAGGAGTACCTGGCCGATAGGGACCCCCAGACGGCGGACAATCCCAAGGAGAAGGAGGACAATTCAGTCCTTATCCTGGTCCTTGCGATACTTGCGGTGATAGTGGTCCTATTGATAATCGTGGCCATAGTGGTCTTTGCAAGCAAACTGCCGGAGAACTGACCGAGGTATTTTCCCGGCCTTTTTCGATCGATGGAGGGGTGTCCCCTCCGCCCTCTTACACAGGCTTATGCAGTGCTGTGACCCGTAGGGAGGTTCGCTGTGAGATGAAGAGGTGCGTCATATTCCTACCCGGGGCGTTGCCACCTTTCGGACCAGAAGCAGGGGATATCCTGATATGCGCCGATTCGGGATATCAGGCCGCACGTGCGATGGGGCTTTCTCCGGACCTTCTGGTGGGCGATATGGATTCCATCTCAGAGGGATTTCTCAAGGAGGCAAGGTCCTCTGGTGTCAGATTGGAGTTCCATCCGCAGGACAAGGACCGGACCGACGGCGAGATCGCCTTGGATGATGCGGTCTCCATGTCCCCTGGCAGGATCGTCCTGATCGGTGGGACGACAGGGAGGACGGACCATGTCCTGAGCTCGTTCCTGCTCCTGGAGAGGGCGCCTAAAGGGTTGGATACAGAGCTTTGGACCGGTGCATCAAGGACCTCACTGCTAAGGGGGCCCGAGTCGAAGCGTTTTGCGTCGGACCTTCCTGTGGCCTCCCTGATCCCTCTTTCATCCTGCAGGGGAGTATTTACCAAAGGATTGAAATGGCCATTAACAGGCGACGACCTGCCGTCAGGCTCTACTATAGGTGTTCATAATGAACCTGTCTCGGAAAGCTTCGAGGTGGCGATCGATGAGGGTTCATTGCTCGTCATAAGATGCCCACTTGACCAGTGATTTGGGGGTAAAATGCTCATTGTTTGTCGGAAAGCTCCTGCATGAGGTTGTCCAGGGCCTCGGACAGCTCGTTCTTCTCCTTTTCGGGAGGGGCTCCTTGGGACTGCTTCTTCTCATTAACGAAGACATACCCGGTGGATGCCAGGAGCTTCTTGAAGGTGTCCACCTCCTTATCGAAGTTCCTGAACTCGAGGTCAACGATGGACATGTCCTCCTCCATGACCTTTATGAGCTTCTTTGCGCCCATGAAGCCCTGGGAGACATAGCCCTTGATCCTCTCCCCGTATGCCTGCCTCTTCTTCCTGTCGGCATCTATCCTCTCTTTGAGGGATTCGACCTCCTTCTCTAGCTGTTCGACAAGATATGGGTCGTTGAGCTTGAACTCGATTTCCTCCGCCTGCGACCTGAAATGCTTGAAATCGAGCTTATCGAATATCTTCTGGACGTTCTCCAGCCTCTCTATACGGGCTTTGAGGTCATCATAGCAAGGAACAAGGGCCGAGATATCGGAATCCAATTTCTCATGAGCGTTCTTCGTTATGTAACCCTCGTCCTTCCATTTTTCCAGCTGTTTGCGGATGCTGTCCCTGCTTTGCTTGTTCTGGACGATCTTCTCCTTGAGCTCCTCGTAGAGGTCTAGCGATCTCTCGCCGCCCTCCACCTTCATGAGGCCCTTTTTAAGTTCCTCTATCTGTTTGGAGAGCCAGTTGCTCTCCAGCTGGTCCCACCTTTCGACATCGTCCAGGGCCTCCTTGAGCCGGCCCACCTTCCTCCTGAATTCGCTGATCGCACCTTCCAGGTCCAAGGGTGCTGATTTGAGGACCTTGTCCAGGCCATCGATGTTCCAGCGGTCCTTGGAGAGCTCCTTGAGCCATTGGGCAAAGGAATCCCGGGACTTTCTGTCCCTTTCGACATCCTGCTTGAGGGACTCTAGCGTCTTTGTCGCATTGTCCACAAGGAGCGGGTCCATGATCTTCGACCTTACGTCCGATGCCTCCTGAACGAAGAACCTGGCGTCAAGGGCGTTGAGCCTCTTCAATAGGTCACGGGCCCTCTTGATGCGTTCGGCAGCGTCCTTGTGCGCCTCGGTGAACCTCTGAAAGCTGTCCTCCAGCGCTTCCTTGAGGTACCCGACCTTGAACCCCTCCTTCTCCCAGGCGGCCACATCGGACCTGACCTTGCCCCTTTCCTTCTCACGCTTGTCGATGGTATCTCTTAGCTCCTTCATCCGTTGCTTTATGCGGGTTATATTGGAGGTATCGTGTTGCCATGAGGAGAGCTCTTTGAACTCTTCCTCAAGCCATCGGTGGTCCATGTCATTGACCTGTGCGGACAACCCATCTAGCTCCTTCACCTTGGACATGAAGGCATTGAAGGATTCCTTGAACTTCTCCAGCGGAAGGTCTGCGGACCTCTTGATATCCTCGATGAGATAGCCCTTCTGCCCTAGGGCATCGAGCTCTGATCGGAGACCCCCTCTCTGCTTGGCAATGCCATCCAACTTCTTCTTGAGAGCGGAGACGGTCTTCTCGTAGCTTTCGAGCTCGAAGGGGTCGGTCAAGCCAGCTTTTAACGCATCGATCTCACCGGCCAGGTCCCTGCGGTCCATGTTCGAGAGCTCTTGTTTCATGAGCCCTATCCTGTAAGCGTTGTTTACCAAGATGTTGAACTCCACCTTGAACCTGTCCAAACGCAGGTCAAGATGCTTTTTAAGGCCTGTCAGGTCGAAACCCTGGGCCTTGAGCTGGGCAGCCTCTTCCAGCAGGTCGTCCTTGGCCTTCTTTTCGTTCTCGATCAAGGCTTTGAGGTCGGAAAGCTTCTGTGATATGGCCCCGATCTCCATCGGGTCGTTCAACAGGAACTCTATATCGGTTATCTCCTTGGAGAACCCTTTCTTCCTGTCCTCCTTGACGATCCTCTCGAGCTCGTCCTTATGGTCCTTCAGCGTCTGGATGTCGTCCATGAACTGGGTGAGGTTGTTCCATGCGGTGCTGATGTCCCCCTTGAGGGCCTCCTCCATCCTCTCGGTGTTGTAGCCCTCCTCCTTCAATCCTTCGACCCATTTCTTCATCTCCCGTCTCTTCTCATTGATCTCGTCCGAGCGGGCCTTCAGCTCTTCCCTTGCCTTCTCGATAGTTTGCATCTCCTCGGGCGAGGTGACGTAGGACAATAGCTTCCCTTTGGGCTCCTCAAGGTCGGGGTCAGTTATCGCCTCGGCCCATCTCATCAACGTGCGGCACTTCTCCATGGACGCGGTCATTTCCTTGAACCAAACCTCAAGCTCCTTGTGCCCTTTATCCAAAACCGCAGGGTACGATCCGAAGATGAACCCGGACCTTGTCCATGATTGCACCTCGGTGGAGACCTTCTTCCTGAACGCCTCCTGTAGACGCCTCTCCTCCTCCCTCCTCCTGCGCTCTTCCTCCTCCTTGCGGAAGGATTCCTTGAAGGTGTTCAGGTCAAGGTCGGATTCGAGCACCTTGCATTCCTTGAAGAACGCAAGGGGCGGGCCGACGTCTATCTTGGAGTGGAGCTCGACGGTATTGCCCACGACCGTCATGGCCTTGAGGAGCGTTGTGATGCCTGTCTTTCCTTTTATGGGCGCTTTGTGATGTATGGCCTCGCAGAGGACCGGCGCACCGTCCTTGAAGACGAGCTGCCCCGTCATATCCCCTGGCTTCCCATCCTGGTCCTCAAGCGTCCCAAGGACAAGTATGTATCCGGTCACCTTTCCTCTCTTGATCTGTCCTATCATATCGTCAACGGTGCCCGGTCCGCCCTTCATGCTGACGTCCAAGGAACCCTTCGGCAGTATCATTCTGGATGCCTCCTGTCTGTCCCGGCCGCGCCCGGGCCCGGTCGCTCTGCCATGGAGAAGGCCCATTCATCAATTAAATATAACGATATCTTTCTTATAAGAAGATATTTTCGCTCAGCTATTAGCGGTCCTTCCTGGCGGCAAGGGAAAGGTCCACCCTTCCCTCAGCTATGCTGACCGAACGGACCATGCAGCCTATACGCTCGCCCAGTCTCATGAACACCTGGGGACCGTCCGCCTTTCCAAGCATCTTCAGCGTCCGGTCCACCTCGAGCCGAGAACCCAGGTTCTCCTCCGGGTCCATGATGAGCATGGATTCCGTCGGGTCAAGGGAAAGCCTGAAAGGAGAGAGCTGGGACAGGGGTATCCTGCCCTCGGTCACCCCGTCGTCCAGTAGGAAGAAAGCGGCCGATGGTATCAATGACACGAGCCTTGCGGTCCGGGCCGCCCCCTTGAAGGACGGGTCCATGGCGGCCTTGGTCGCAAGGGCCACGTTCACCATCTCCCTCTCCCATTCCTCCGCGGACTGGGACATGTCGTTGATGTTCTCCATCATTGAGGCGACCTCTTCGGGGGACGGTGCCTCCCATGGGACGGGGGGACCCGCGCCGTCCTTGGCCATGAGCCATTTGACCGTCCTGTGGGCGAGCACGTCCGCATACCTCCGTATGGGCGAGGTGAAGTGGCAGTAACGCTCGGACCTCAGACCGAAATGGCCCAGGTTCCTGTCAGAGTAAAGGGCCCTAGGTAATACCCTGAGGAGCTTAATACTTAGCAGGTCCGTCGTAGATGCATCCGTCAGTTCCTTGATGCTTTTAAGGACGGAGTTGAAGGCATCGACCGCCCTGTTCATCAGTTCAATGTCCAATTCAGTGCCATAGGATGGTTCGGGACCGGTGTCGCCCCATCCTCTTCATCATCATCTACGGCACTTCCGGGGGATAACGCTCCGAAGGAGACCTTTCCCCCGCTCATGAGCGCTTTGAGGAACCCCTCTTCCTCAACGGACCCCACCCCCTCGGTCCCCTTCTTGTTCCCTTCGAGCCAGTCCATCGGAATGGCCACTTCCAACCCAAGGGCCGCGCACGATCCGTTGAACCTCTCGACGGATTGGCGGTCCGGAAGGGGGTGCACCCTGTAGAGGGTCGGAAGTCCCGCATCACCTATGGTCCTGGCCGCGCACTCGTTGCAGAGGACCATCAGCTCCTCTATCATCTTCGTTGCCGGGGTCGGCCGTTTGAGGGAGACGTCAATACTGTCCGGTGATGGGAACCTGACCCGCCTTTCGGGGGTCTCGAGGGAAAGCCTCCTGTACCTGGAAGAGAGCCCTGTCGCGAGCCTGTCGAGGGTGAGGAAGGGTTCCATCCCCTCCTTGATGTAGCCCTCCACCCGTTCGTAATCGAGGTTCTTCCTTACCTTGATGATGCTCGAGCGGTGTTCGTAAACCTTGATATCGAACTCCGGGCCCAGTAAGACCCGGGTCGAAAGGGCCAGTCGTTCGGTACCGGCCCGGAGCGAACAGAGGTCCTCGGAGAGGACCGGGGGCAGCATGGGAAGGACCCCGGTCGGAAGGTATACGGAGGTCGCCCTGAACCTGGCCTCGGCATCTATGAGGTCCCCGGGCCTTACATAATGACTGACATCGGCTATATGGACCCAGAGGGCAACATCCCCTCCTGCAAGGGGTTCAATGGAAATGGCATCATCGAAATCCTTGGCGTCGGGAGGGTCTATGGTATAGGTCTCCAGATGGGTCAGGTCCGACCGACCCTCCCTGTCCCGCTCCGAGATATCCGTCCGGACCCTGGATGAGGCCTCCTTGATATGGCGGGAGAACTCCCTGTGGAACCTTCTCGCCCCGGAGGCAAGCTTGTGGTCGATGACGGCATCCGACGCCTCCCTCCAGGTCAACGACCTCATGTCCAGAAGCACCCTCAGGATGTTGGAGGGCAGCTCCTCTCTCTTCGAACGGGACAGGTCCATGAACAGATACCCGACGAACCTCTCAAGGTCGAACCTGTCGATGGCCCTTATCTGTGTCCCCCCCAGGGAGAAGGGCGAAGCCCTTGAAAGGCCAGTATGCTTGATGTCCGAAGGAGCATCGGGCCACCGTGCGTTCTCGAGGTAAAAAACCCCCCATGCGCAGACCCTATCGAGGAGGTCCATCTCCCCCTTCTCAAGAGGGAGCCTGGAGAGGTCCTCGTGGACCAGCCTTCGGACCTTCTCAGGCCTGTTCTCCCCCTCAGCATCCTGTTCCAAGGTCTCCTCCACTATCAATCTCGAGCGCAGGAGCGCAAGGGAAGAAGCGTCCCTCCCGGCAGCGGTCATCGCCTCCCTGGTGTAGGGTACGTAAAGGGTACCCTTGCCGGTAGGCGCTTTGATGAAGTAAGGCGCATGGGGGCCGTCCGCCTCGGACATGACCTTGGCGACAGCTTGAACTTGCTTGGGGGTTAGGACCTTCGGTCCGAAATGGACCATGCCTATCTCCTCGGGCGTGAACGCAATACCATGAAGCCCATTTTCCGGCGGTATCCCCAGTTTTCTCCCGGTACCAGGATGATCATCTATATACGCCCAGAGCGTCGTCCAAAGGTCCCTGAGCGTTTTGGAATCAATGATCTGCTGGGGCTCCATCTGGAGGGTCTCGGCCGTTCTATCTTTGGCGGAGGCTTCCTTCAGCAGGCGGGTCATTGCCGCATGGTCGTCCTTGTCCCCATCATAGATGGTTCCCGTTCCTTCGCTCAGGTTGGACCACCTGACGGTCATGGGGCCCCGGAGGGAGAAGATACGGGCCATGGTCTCTCCCCCTTCCCTGACCCTGTCAAGTAAAATGGCCAGATTGTTGGGGGGTTCAAACCCCCCAACACCCTTCTTCAACCTGACGAGCTCCCGTACCTCCATCTTTGGACCAGCCCTGAGCGAGATGGGATGCAAGGTATAAATTGGATTCCGAGGGATCGGCCGCGAAAGGGGCCTTTAGTTCGATAGTTTATTGTCCGGACCGCGCATTCACCTTTCATGCTCTCTGATATCGAGATAGCCCAAAGGGCTGTCCTTCTCCCCATGGAAGAGATAGCCAGAAGGGCCGGTTTGCTCCCAGAGGAGTACATGCTCTACGGGAAGGGCAAGGCCAAGGTCGAGCTTTCGGTCATGGAGCGGGTGAATAAGCTCCCCAGAGGGAAACTGGTCCTCGTCACCACCACGAACCCGACACCTGCCGGTGAGGGCAAGACGACCATGACCATAGGCCTGGCCCAAGCGTTCGTGAAGCTTGGTCACAAGGCTATGCCCGGCATCAGGGAACCGTCTATGGGGCC
The DNA here is from genome assembly GCA_041304645.1 of Thermoplasmatales archaeon. Classification (GTDB taxonomy): domain Archaea; phylum Thermoplasmatota; class Penumbrarchaeia; order Penumbrarchaeales; family Penumbrarchaeaceae; genus JALOTP01. The sequence continues at coordinate 3,138 of JBFYMY010000262.1, read as the reverse complement.
GGTATTCGGGATCAAAGGAGGGGCAGCGGGTGGAGGTTACTCGCAGGTCATCCCCATGGAGGACATAAACCTCCATTTCACAGGCGACCTGCATGCCATAACGGCGGCCCACAACCTGCTCGCTGCCTTGCTGAACAACCATATGCACCACGGGAACGAGCTCCATATAGACCCGAGAAGGATTGTCTGGCACAGGGTCATGGATATGAACGACCGGTCGCTCAGAGGCGTCGTCATAGGCCTGGGCGGCATCACCTCCGGGATGCCCCAGGAGGATTCATTCGATATAACCGCGGCGAGCGAGGTAATGGCGATAGTCTGTCTCTCGTCGGGCATAGAGGACCTCAAGGAGAGGCTCTCTCGGATAATCGTGGCATACGACATGAAGGGGAACCCCATCTACTCTAAGGACTTGGGGGCGGTCGGGGCCATGGCCATGCTCTTAAAGGATGCGATAAAGCCCAATCTCGTCCAGACGCTGGAGGGCGTGCCGGCGTTCGTCCACGGCGGTCCTTTCGCGAACATCGCCCACGGGACCTCCTCGTACATATCATCGATGATGGGCGTCCACCTGAACGACTATTTCGTGACAGAGGTCGGTTTCGGTTCGGACCTCGGCGCAGAGAAATTCTTCGACATAGTGGCAAGGAAGACCGGCCTGGTACCCTCGGTGGTCGTCATGGTCGTGACCACCCGTTCTTTGAAGATGCACGGAGGGGTGGAGAGGAAGGACCTGGACAAGATAGATGTGCTTGCCGTTAGGAAGGGCTCTGCCAACCTCGCAAGGCATCTGGGCATAATACAGCTCTTCGGGGTCCCCGTTGTCGTCGCCATAAATGTCTTCGAGAAGGACCATGACGATGAGGTCCAGGAGGTCCTAAGGCTCTGTGAGGCTATGGGCATACCCGTAGCCCTATCGGACCACCATGCCAGGGGTGGTGAGGGTGCATTGGATGTGGCAAGGAAGGTAATGGAGGTCATGACCAGCTGCTCGAGCTGCTTCAATACGCTCTATCCCGACAATATGCCGCTCAAGGAGAAGATAGAGTCCATCTGCATGAAGGTCTACGGGGCGAACAAGGTCCAGTTCTCAGTGGACGCTCAGAAGAAGCTGGACCTCTACACGGTGAACGGGTACGGGGACCTGCCCATATGCATGGCAAAGACACAGTACTCCCTCTCCGATGACCCCAAGCTGCTCGGGGCCCCCACCAAGTTCAAGGTGACCATCTCGGATGTCAGACTATCTGCCGGGGCAGGTTTCATCGTTGCCCTTACAGGTAGCATAACAACGATGCCCGGCCTCCCCAGGGTCCCCGCATCGGTCAATATGGACCTTGACGTGGACGGAAGGGTAAGGGGTCTGTTCTGAGAGGTCCATCTTCGTCTCACGAAACCGTTCATGGAACGAACGGAGAATAAGGTGGTCATTTTATTATATCATATCCCTTGATTTGTAAAAGGTCGCAAGACCTGGACGTTCAGGATGCACAGGAAAAAGATAGGTCTCCTTTGGGTCATCTGCATAACGGCGGGGGCTATGATAGGGTCGGGATTGTTCGTACTTCCCGGACCCGCAAGCAAGGAGTTAGGGCCTTTGGTGTTCATACCCTACCTACTTGCGAGCATTCTTTTCATCCCTGCGCTTCTGTGCACATGCGAGCTCGCGACGGCCATGCCCAAGACTGGTGGGATATTCTATTTCTCTGACAGGTCCATGGGCCCACGGGTGGGCATGCTAGGCGGCATCGCCTTCTGGTTCTCCATTGCGGCCAAGACCGCCTGGGCGCTTTTGGGTCTTGCCATGTTCTTCACACTGATGGACCCTTACATGCCCGTTTACCAGATCAGGATGATAGCCTTAGGAGCATGTGCCGCCTTCATGGTGCTGAACCTGCTCCATGTAGAGGTCGCAGGCAGGTTCCAGCAGTACACTGCACTTGGGCTCCTGGGCCTATTGGCTCTTTATATAGTTGCCGGGCTGTTCTTCTTCGAACCCTCCAATTTGATGGTGAGCGACGATGTTGCGGTCCTGCCCACTTTGACAACGACCGGTCTGGTATTCGTTTCCTTCTCCGGGATCACCTGGATAACGGATATGGGTGGTGAGGTCAAGAACCCATCACGGAACATACCAAGGGGCCTCATCCTGTCATGGGCGGGAGTGACCCTCATCTACGTGGCTTCCGTTCTCGTCACGGCCGGGCTCCTGGGCAGAGCGGCCCTATCAGGGTCAGTTACCCCATTGTCCGATGGGGGCGGGGTCATGTTCGGTGCCGTCGGGGTGGTCGTGATGACCGTCGCGGGGGTTCTGGCATTCCTGACAACAGGGAACGCCGGCATGCTGACGGCCTCGAGGACCCCCTATGCCATGTCCAAGGACAGGTTCCTCCCGCCAATGTTCTCAAGGCATTCAAGGAAGGGTGTACCTTCCGTAGCGGTTATTGCAACGGCCATCTTCATGGTATTGATACTCTTTCTGCCGTTCGATGCGTTCGTCAGGACAGCATCTAGCCTTGAGCTGATAACGCTGATGTTGGCATGCTTTGCCGTGCTGTTCATGAGGGAAGCGAACATCAAGAACTACAGACCCACCTTCAAGGTTCCGCTCTACCCCGCGCTTCCTATCTTCGGTCTATTGGTCTACGGATGCCTGATCCTTTCGCAGGGATGGATGCCCATCCTCATCATCCTGATCATAATCGCATGCAGCCTTGTGTTCTACCAATCCTATTCCAGGTCGAGGATCAAGGCAGATTATGCCGCCCTTCACATTATTAAGAACATCACGGGTATCAAGAACAACGAACACAAGCTGAACGAGGAACTTAGGGAGATAATCATCGAGAGGGATGGGATATCCGAGCACAGGTTCGAATCCATCATAGGGTCAACGCCTATCATCGAAATGGACGATTTCTCGGGGTCCCGACAGGACCTGAAGGAGCTATCGAAGATGATATCGGACTTTTTCGGGATGGGAAGAAAGGACCTTTCCCGCAGGCTCAGGGCGATGTTCAGAAAGAACGAGCTCTTCGCCATTCCTGGCATAATGATAGTCCCGGTAAGGACCACTTTGGAGAGGCCATATAAATTGGTCGTTGTCCGGACCAAAGGTCATCCCCGACTTGACGACCA
>JBFYMY010000261.1:0-3108 GCA_041304645.1 Thermoplasmatales archaeon | reverse complement strand
ATCGTCTCTTTGGTGACCTCTATCGTTGCGAACGCAGCCCTCATACTTGTCTTCTACCTCATTCACAGATACTACTGGGAACCCCAGAGAAGGGGTGAAGCAGCCTTCGGCGGCAGGTTGTTCAAAGTCCAGTCCTTCATCTTCAACCATGATAACGGTGAGAGAAAGGTGGTCACGACAGCGTCGGTCCTATCCGTATTCACCGTTCTTTTACTCGCGGCGCTAGTGGTGGGTACGGTCGCTGTCGGTAGAACCGACCTATCGCCTTTGGCCCCCGAGGTCAAGGTCAAGGACAAAGGTACGCTTGACCTGTCAATGTACGAGACCATATCGGAAATAACGACCGAGGAAGTTCCTTTTTTAAACGTGGGAACCACCTTTGAAAAGACCGTTCCATCTTCCGAAGGTCTTATCGCCAAAAAGGTGACCATGACGGTCTATTGGTCAGATGAGACCGAACCTCCCGGAAGGCCCAGATTGAGACCATATACCAACCAACCCGATACTTTCTCGCTCTCGTTGACAGATGGCAATAGGACCATAATGGAACAAGGAAGCAATCCACAGAACGCTGAGGGCAGGGTCTCTCTCGTACTGGAGATCAACGAGTCGCAGATCATAGACCTGATCGGTAACTATACCATACGGGGAACTATCAAAATGGAAGAGGCCGGTATCTGGACGACCATAGGTCTTTTGGGCCTGACCGATAGGGGGAATACCTGCTCACTGCAGCTCGATATCGAATACCTCGTTCCCAAGCATGAAGAGGGGAAGACCCCCTCCCCGGATCTGATCACGGTATATTGATCCCACTTGCTTACCCTTGTTCAAGTCCAATTCCGGTGATATCATGTCAGAGAAACGGACCGACCCTCTCAGAACTGCCCTTTTGGACCCCTTGACGAACGGTTTACCGATACCAAATACTATGGAAAGGTCGTTCGACAGGGCACCCCATAGAGGTGATGTCCTGAACGATGGGGAGATGCTCCTTTCCATCAAGAACGCCCTGAGATACATCCCCAACGAGTTCCACGATATCATGGCCAAAGAGTTCCTTGACGAGCTCAAGACGAAGGGCAGGATCTACGGTTATAGGTTCATGCCCCATGAAAGACCCTCGGCAGGACCGTTCTACCGGTACAACGGAAGATGCATAGAAGGGAAGGCGGTCCAGCTGATGATCGACAACAACCTTGACCCTGATGTCGCATTGTTCCCGTACGAGCTGGTGACCTACGGCTCTAACGGTCAGGTCTGTCAGAACTGGATGCAGTACCGTCTCATAAAGAGATACCTGGAGGAGCTGAGGGATGACCAGACACTGGTCGTGATGTCAGGTCACCCCTTAGGTCTATTTCCCTCCAGAAAGGATTCTCCAAGGGTCATAATGACCAATGGCCTGCTGATCGGTGAGTTCGATGACCAAGACGGGTTCAACAAGGCCGCTGCATTGGGTGTCAGCAATTACGGCCAGATGACCGCTGGCGGTTGGATGTACATCGGCCCCCAGGGGATAGTCCACGGGACGTACATCACAATATTGAATGCTGGGAGAAAGTACCTTAGCATACCAAACGATGGGAACCTTAAGGGAAGGTTGTTCATCACCTCCGGACTGGGAGGTATGAGCGGAGCCCAGGCCAAAGCGGTGGAGATCGCCGGTGGGATCGGCGTGATAGCTGAAGTTAATGATAGACAGACCTTCAAGAGACAAGCCCAGGGATGGGTGAAGCTCGTCTCGGACGACCTATCGACCATATTCGGTTGGGTCGAGGAGTACAGGAGGTCAGGTGAACCGATATCCATCGCTTACAGGGGAAATGTCGTTGACCTGTGGAAATACGTGGTTGAGAACAATGTCCAGGTGGAGCTCGGCTCGGACCAGACATCCTGCCATGCTGTCTATGATGGCGGCTACACACCTCAGGGATCGACCTACGCGGAAGCCATGGGTGACCCAGAGAAGGGTTTGAAAGGTATGATGGAGACAGATAGAGAAGGTTTCAAAGCCCTTGTCGACAGGTCTCTCATAATGCAATATGGCCTCATCAAGGAAATGGTGGAACGAGGTATGCATTTCTGGGACTATGGGAACTCCTTCATGAGGTCGGTATTCCAGGCCGGTGCCAAGGACATAGCCAAGAATCCGGATGATACCTCCCAGGGCTTCATCTTCCCATCCTACATGGAGGACCTGATGGGGCCTATGGTGTTCGACCTTGGATTCGGTCCTTTCAGATGGGTCTGTCTAAGCGGCAAGGATGAGGACCTTGCCCTAACGGATGCTGCGGCATTGTCATGTATGGACCCTGAAAGGTCTGCACAGGACAGGGACAATTACAACTGGCTGAAGGATGCGGGAAAGAACGCACTTGTCGTGGGTTCCAAGGCCAGGATCCTATACCAGGATGCCTATGGAAGGATCAGGATAGCTTTGAAGCTCAACGAACTTGTACGGAACGGGGATGTGGGGCCTATAATGGTAGGTAGGGACCATCACGACCCCGGAGGGACCGATTCTCCTTATAGAGAGACGGCAAATATCAAGGACGGAAGCAATGTGACCGCGGATATGGCCGTCCAATGCTTCGCCGGTAATATAGCCAGGGGGATGACCATGGTGGTCCTCAGCAATGGTGGAGGGGTGGGGATAGGAAGGTCCATAAACGGGGGTTACGGGCTCGTCCTTGACGGGAGCAAGAGGGTCGATGATATCATAAGATCGGCCCTTGAATGGGATGTGATGGTCGGGGTCTCAAGGCGGTCGTGGGCAAGGAACGAAGGCTCAATTAAGGTCGTGGGGAATTGGAACAGGGATAATGCCGAGAGAGGTTATATCACAATACCTTATAGAGCGGACGATGAAAGACTTAAAGGACTTTTGACCAGGAAGGACTAGAACTCTACCTTCTCGTAGATCTGGTCCTGCCTGATGTTACCTTCCTTCATATCCTTCTCCATGTCCTTCAATGCAAGGATCCTCTTGAAGGTAGGTGGGTGGGTCGAGAGGAGTCCTCCGAACCTGTCCCAGGAGGACCTGTTCGCCTCGTCGGACATTGCCAGCTCCAGTTCGTTCTGGTCTATGACCCCATCGCCGTCCAG
>JBFYMY010000260.1:0-2923 GCA_041304645.1 Thermoplasmatales archaeon | reverse complement strand
GGAGCGGGTGACCTCCCCAAGTACGGCCTCGTTAACCGTTTCGGGAGGTAGGTCGTCCGATCCTATGGTCCGGACCTCGATCTCCATCTCCTTCCGTTCGGGCTCCTTCACCACGTTCACGGGCCTTGGACGACCTCTCCTGTCGAACCCTCCAAGGAAGGCTACGGCCGTCCTCTCGGGTCTGACCGTGGCCGAAAGCCCTATACGGACAGGCTCGGGCCTCCCCCTCCCATGGAGCTGATCGTTCAACAGCTCCAGCGATAGCGATAGGAGCGCCCCTCTCTTGCTCGCCGCAAGCTCATGGAGCTCGTCAAGGATGACGCAGGATACCTCCATGAGGGTCTCCCTAGCTCCCGAGCAAAGCATCAGCAGGAGGTTCTCCGGTGTTATGATAAGCACGTCAGGTGGATGCGTCAGGAGCTTCCTCCTTTCGTACTGCGAGACATCACCCGTCCTGATGCCTATCTCGAGCGGGGCCGAACCAGGTCCGTCCGGGACCTTCCGACCGCGACCCTTCCTGACGGACCTCCCGGGAAATGGACCGAGACCGTCAGAAATGTTCCCAAGGTTCCTGACGAGATCGGCGCCGAGTGCTCTCATGGGGGATATGTAAACGACGGATATCGACCCTCTGCCCCATCTTCCGCTCAGAAGATTGCTAACGGCCGGGAGGACCGCAGCAAGGGTCTTGCCTGAGCCCGTAGGGGATATTATCAGTGTGTTCCTGCCACCCAGGATGGAACTCCAGGCTTTGGACTGCAGAGGTGTTGGCTCACCGACGGACCTCTCGAACCATTCCAAAACCCTGCTATCGAGCTGTTGAGGGAGGGTGAGGTCCCCATTCACCTGTCCATTACCGCTTTCCATATCGTTCATCAAAGGGCCTTCAAGGTCGTAAGTGGTCAGCATCTCCCTGGTCGGATTTAACCGTTTTCCCCGGGAACCTTATAATTGGGGTCGCCCATTGCTCGTTCGTCCGGAGGAAGATGATGGCATCCAATAAGGACCAGAGGAAAGGCCCCATCGACAACGGCAGGGGCTACCTGGTCAACCTGGTGACCCTGTTTCTCGTCGGATCGTTGCTCGCAGGGAACCTGCTTGCCCTCGGTCTATCGATGTCTCCGGTCCTCGGGAACGCCGGGAGGACCTACAAGGCATCCACATCCGGTGAGATGGTGCTGCCTTTCTACCCGGACGGTTCGACGATCTGCACTCTGGAGGCACCGTCGTCCATAGAGGAGGGGTTACCCTTCAATGTCACGCTCTCCTTCGGTAGCGGTGAGAGACCTCAAATGTTGCAGTTCATCATCATCCGGTCCGACCTGGGGGAGCAAAGGTTCAGGTTATGGGATTCTTGGACCGATGATGGGGCTTGGAATGGGTGGACCAGGGTCCCGGGACTTGAAGGGGGTGCGAACTGGACCGTGGAAGCATGGAGCGGATGGAGCCTTGACCGGCCCCTGAAGCTAACCCCTTCCGTAAAGATAGAGGTCATCAAGGGTAAGATATCCTTCCTTCTCCCGGTCACGGTGGACCCGTTATCTTCCTATCAGGGTCTGATGTTCAGGGAGGTAACGAGGGAGGCTGTTGGCAGGTACCACCTGACCTATATCCTTAATGACAGGATCAAGGGATCATATCCTCTTGTCCCTTATGGGAACGGAACTTTTATCCTTCAAGAGAACGCATCCATCGATGGACACTGGACAGAGTTCGACATAGAATGTAGGGGGGAACCGTTCTTTTCCTTTCTTCCCAGGGTCAGATACCAGAAAGGGTTCCTGCTAAGGACTGGAACGGGTGCTCCATATTCAGTTGATAATACCTCGTTCACCCTCGACACGGTCCTTGACCACAAAGATTCGCTCTACGAAATTGAGACCAGAACATCAATGAACGAAAGCTCAGGCAATCTGACCCTTATGTCGGGCACATATTATTTCGCAACCCTGACATGCGACATCACAGGTGCTGACCACCCTTGGTACCCGATACCGGACCTCACCATCCAGATAGAGGACGGGCGCTATCCTTTGTACCCGACCGCTCAAAAAGGCGTCTGGAAAGGTGTGCTTCTAACACCTCAAGACTACGGGAGGGATGGGAGGACCGACCTAAGGGTGGCAGGCCATTTCGACGGGACAGATACGACAACGCTCCTCAGTTACAGGACATACCTCTCGGATGGTCCGTCCCCGGACCTTATCCTTTCACCTGACCCTTTCTCCTTACCGAACGATAACGACCTGAGCACCATGGAGCTGACGCTGAGGGGAGAATGGGAGCTCGTCAACTGGAGGACCTTCCGGAATGTCCCCACCGTGGAGCTGGGCGGTCGCGGGCTCGAGCTCGCAGAGGTCACAGATGGATACGAATACAATACGACGGTCCCTTCTTCTCATCAAGGGACGATAGGGGAAAGGACCCTCATGGTCCGTTCGATGACCTACTTCGAACCAGCGGAGACCATCCTTCTGGTCCTGAAGCTCAAAGGCCCTGTCCTCATCGTTTGGTTCGCCGTCATCGCAGCAGCCATAATCGTATCCTGTGCGTTCCTTTTTGGCAGGGGTTTGCGCCCGCTGCTGAAAGGTGGTTCGGAGCACCTGGAACGCAACATCGGGTCCTTCCTCCGTGACAGGGACAATGACCTGATCGCGACCTCAAGGACCTACATCGGTGCTCTGTTCTTCTCTCTCTCCGTGGTCATTCTTTTCAACCTGATGGAGCAACCGACACCTGTTCCGGACATCCTATCCGAAAGGGTCCCGATATGGATACGAATGGTGACCCTTGCCAACGCATCTGTCTGGGAAGAGATCATAACCAGGGTCCTCATGATAGGTGTGCCTCTATCGGTCTTCGCACTGATGAAACAAGGGAAAGGTCCAGCCCTCAAAGCGCTCATAGGGGGATATGGCAGCGT
>JBFYMY010000259.1:0-7616 GCA_041304645.1 Thermoplasmatales archaeon | reverse complement strand
GACTAATTTCAATGAAAATACTACTTTTAAAAATAATAAAATAATTCAACAAGTCAATTATCATCCATTAATACGATTAGATTCTTATATTCATTTTAATGGAGGTATCATAGATAATAATCGATTTCAAAATATTGAATTAGATTTACCTATTTATAATATAATAACTGGTGATATTGCTTCAATATCCAATAATATTTTTAATAACATTTCTGGAGGTATCTCCTTTTCTGATCAAAATATTAAAAAGCCAGTTAATATTTTAAATAATAAGTTTAATAATTGTTCCAAAGCTATTTTTTTAGATCATGGTGGTCCATCCTCGATCAAAGATAATACCTTCATCGATTCTGGATTTGATTTTTCACAAACAAAATGGGATGATTCATCATTTGATATAGATATCGTGAATAATTCTCTAAATGGAAAACCCATCAAATTCATAAAAAATAAACTCAATTCCATAATAACAGAAGATTTCGGTCAACTTATCATTTTAAATTGTAATAATATTCAGGTAAGTGAACTTAAATTATCCGGAACAAAGAATTATTCATTGATAAATATATTAAAAAGTAGTAATGTTGAGATTAACAACAATAATATAAAAATAAATGACAGGTTCATCACAAGCATTCAATCAGATGGTTGTCAGATCCATAACAATACTTTCAATGGTAGTAGTGGAATTAGATTGGAATATTGCACAGGGATGAGCTTATTCAACAATTATTTCCATTTTTCTAACAAATCCTGTTATGATAATCGCCAGAATGATTGGTTCAAGAACGGAATAGGAAATTACTGGAAAGGGATGGACCTCCCTGACATTGATGGGAATGGTATTTCTGAAACATCAGTGAAGATCCCTGGTGGGACTAGTGAAGACAAATATCCATTGGTCCCTAATGTTCACTTGGACCTGATTCCCTCTCAAAGTTATGGTACGACAGGAGAGATCATTTCATTGGATGTTATAGCCGAACCAACCATTTTCAACGAAGTCAAGTCATTGAATCTAAATTATGGAAATAAAACCTATGGTTTTACTCACATGAGGTTAGACCCGAAAATGGAACACCAAAGTGTCCTTATAGGGATCCCGACGAACATGACCGGTGCTATTGAACTGTTCCTCAATGCCACAGACAAGTATGGAATGGTCACAGAATCAATCCATAGGTCTATTGATATTCATGATAACGATCCACCTGAAATATTACTTGTGGAATGTCCAGATCAGGTCGGAAACGGTGACCATTTTAATATCCTCATCAAAGCAATTGATAATATTGAGATAAGTAGGATCAATGCTTCTGTCCGTCTTGTAGATGATGAATGGACGGTTCCACTTATTGGTACCGGGAACGATACCTGGACGTTGGAGATGGACGCGGACCAGTTCATCGTATATCCCTACAACATCACGTTCGAGGCATATGATACATCGAACAACTATGCAAGGCTGAGGAACATAGAGGTTAGGATTATAGATACGGTTTATCCGGAGCTAGTGAGGGACCTCACCCTCTCGGAGGGTGGTACGGGCCAGTTGTTCGGGTTCGTGGCAGAGATAACGGACAATGATGCATTGGGGAAGGTGGAGGTCGAATACAAACAAGGTACCACTGGCGAGACGGTGGAAATGAAGCAAAATCTGAACGTGTTTCATGCAGACATCCGATTGAGCAAGGATTCTGTAGCGCCTTTGACATACCGGTTCGTGATAAAAGACCTGAGCGGGAACAAGATCACAACTGAGGAGCGGACGGTTACGATAAAGGATGTTTTGTTCCCCGAGATAGAGTTGGGCGAATACCCGGGGGAGGTTGGGACCGGTGAAGAATTGTCATTTGAATGGAGCACATCGGATAACATAGGTGTTGTGAATTCCACAGTTCTGATCTTTAGAGATGAAATTCTGATAGGAACAGGTGCTGGAGAGAGCATCAAGTTCATCATACCCGTTGACCACCTGGGAAATATCGTGTTCAGGATAGTTGTCAGGGATGGAGCTGGGAATGAGCGCACCTTTAATTCCACACCTATACGGATAATCGATACGATATTTCCGGAAGCGACCCTTGAAGGAAAGCTAGAGTGGTTCGAGGGAGATGAGATAGGGCTAACGATCAATGCCACAGACAATATCGCTATTGAGAACATAGTTTGGAGATGCAGCGGTAAGGAAGGGTTCGGAGGGATCATCAAGTTGGAGTTCGATGAGCCCGGAGAATATCTGCTCGAGGTAGAGGTTTCAGACACATCGGGGAATGTTCAACTTCTGAGGGAGAACATAACCATTCTAGAGAATGATGGGACCGATGGTACATCCATTGGTCTGTACCTCATTGCAGGGGCGATAATATTGATCTTGATAGTAATTCTTATAACATTGTTCTTCTTTTTTCGGAGGAGATCGGGAAACGATGATCTGAAAGAAGAAGGTTTGGATACTATGATCAATGTTTCACCTGAAAATACATCATCTCATGAGAAACCAACTGAAAGTATTGAAACGGGTTCTGAAGAGTGACATTATTGTCGAGGGGAAAGGTAGGTCATTTGACAGCAGGTAGAATGTGATTTCAGGCAGTGCTCCTTAGCGTTACAACTCTACCTTCCTATTATATACGGGGACGTTTTTACGCTGGAATGCATGCATTGTTCGAACATGCGAACATTCCAGGTACGGTGCTATGATGGCCGACGGGTCCCAGGGAAGCAGCGAGGGTGAGGCAAAGACCTCTGACGGCGGGTACGACACCCACGCAGTGGAGGGGCGATGGCAGGACTTCTGGGAGAAGGAGGCCGTTTACAGGTTCGACCCTGCTTCCGATAAGCCCCCCTTCGTCATTGACAATCCCCCCAGATATGCTTCGGGACCTCTTCATGCCGGACATGCCGTCCACTACACCCATATAGATTTCGCCGCGCGGTACAAGAGGATGAGGGGCTACAACGTTATGTTTCCCCTCTGCTTCGATGTGAACGGCATGCCCATAGAGGTCCGGGTGGAGAAGAAGTACAACATCCGGATGAGGGACACAGAGAGGCACGAGTTCACCAAGCTCTGTACGGAGTTCGCTCAGGCCAATATTGCAGATATGACAAAGCAGTTCCGCATCTTCGGGGAGTCTATGGACCCCTCCGTCTATTATCAGACAGATGCCAAATACTACCGCAGGCTCACACAGATATCGTTCATAAGGCTCTTCCATCAGGGAAGGATATACAAGGCCAACCACCCCGTTAACTGGTGCCCCCGCTGCGGAACAGCCTTAGCAGAGTCAGAGGTGGAGTATCAGGACAATGTCACCAAGCTCAACACCATACTCTTCGATATCGATGGTGTTCCGGGCAAGAAGGTCGAGATAGCTACAACAAGGCCAGAGCTCCTCTGCACCTGCCAGCTGGTGGCGGTCCACCCCGATGACAAGAGGCACGAGGACCTTGTCGGAAGGAACCTGGTGACCCCGGTCTTCGGCAGGAAGGTCCCCGTCGTCGCCGACACTACGGTCCAGATGGACTACGGCTCCGGCGTTGTCATGATCTGCACCATAGGCGACAAGGAGGACCTGAACTGGGTCTTCAAGTACGGCCTCAAGCTGGAAAAGGGCATAGACGAGCACGGAAGGATGACCGAACTCGCAGGCCGCTACAAGGGCATGGACCTCAAGGAGGCAAGGGCCGCAATAATCGAGGACATGAGGAGGGACGGCACGCTCGTCGGCCAGAAGGACAATCCCCAGAACGTGGGGACATGCTGGAGGTGCCATACGACCATAGAGTTCCTCCAGGTCCCCCAATGGTTCCTCCGGATCCTCGACATCAAGGATGACGTCCTGAGGATGGCCGATGAGGTCAACTGGTACCCGGAGTTCATGAAGGTAAGGCTCAGGGACTGGGTCAGTTCCCTGACCTGGGACTGGGTCATCTCAAGGCAAAGATATTTCGCCACTCCCATACCCGTTTGGGAATGTGCAAAGTGCGGGGAACCTGTCCTTCCGGAAGAGAGCTCCTGCTATATCGATCCGACCATGGACCAGCCTCCGGTCCCTGCCTGCCCCGGGTGCGGTGGTGAGCTTAAGGGTTCAGAGGAGGTGTTCGATACATGGATGGATTCATCGATCTCGCCTCTATACAACGCATTCTGGCTCAGGGACGATGAGCTGTTCAAGAAATTGTATCCCGTTTCCCTCCGCCCGCAGTCACATGACATCATCAGGACCTGGGCGTTCTATACGATGGTGAGGAGCCTCTATCTCACGGGCATCAAACCCTGGGAGAACATCATGATGGGGGGTTTCATCATGGCCCCCGACGGCACACCCATGCACGCGTCGAAGGGAAATGCCATCGACCCGCTGCAGTATCACAAGGACTACGGTGCAGATGCTATCCGTTACTATGCCGCGACATGCACGCTCGGCAAGGACCATCCTTTCAGGATAAAGGACGTCCAGAGAGGATCGCAGGTAGTGAGGAAGCTCTACAACATGGAAAAGCTGATGGCCTTTGCCTTCGAGGGGTTGGACAAGAGGAGGCTCAGGTCCATCGTCAAGAAGGTTGGAAAGGACCCGAAGGGCCTACGTCCAGTGGACCGGTGGGTGCTCCACAGGTACTCGCAGGTCGTCAAAGAGGCAACCGAGGCAGCAGAGGCCTACCAGTTCGACAGGGCGGTTAGATCGGTCGTTGACTTCATGTGGCTCGAGGTAGCCGATCACTATCTCGAGCTAGCGAAGTACAGGCTTAGGTCAAAGGACGATGGGACCGTCTTCACACTGTACACGATAGGCTTGGGTATCCCCAAGCTCCTTGCACCGTTCCTACCACATCTGGCCGAGGAGGTCTATCAGACAATCTACAGAAAGTATGAGGATGACAGGTCCATACATGTATCGCCCTGGCCCCTGCCCGTCCTGGACGATCCGGAGGGCCTCTCCCTCGGGCAGACAGCCGCAGATATCGTAAGCGGGATCAGACGGTCCAAAGCGGAGAGGAAGATAGCCCTTGGAGCACCTATTGGAGCTGTCAGGCTGATAACCGAGAACAAGGGCCTGGTCGAGGGCTCTTTGGACGATATCAAAGGGACCGTCAAGGCATCCGAGGTCACACTGGGCAGCTCCGAGGACCTAAGGACAGAGATAACAGGCCTCTCCCCCATCTTCAAGGAGCTGGGTCCCGCTTTCAAGGACAGGGTCAATGCTGTCCTGAAGGTCCTTAAAGACCCTAAGGAATCGTCGGAGCTTGCCCAGATCATGGACCGGGAAGGGAAGGTCACATTCGATCCGGGCGATGGCAGGGGAGAAGTGACGGTCACACTCGAACTCGCCTCGGTAACGAGGAAGCTGAAGTTCAAAGGGAAGCTCGTGAACACCATAGAGGTAGGACCGGTCCTTGTCGTCCTTGAACAGTGACAAGTGAACATTGAAAGTTTGTCTTATCAGTGTGCCATGGAAATGACCTGTACATGCCCTACGTACATCGTCGAAAAATATACCATCCTCCCCTCCACTTTATTTAAATATATCGAGCATATTGGGTCCTTCGTTCCCTCTCCTGGGGGCAGGAGGCTGCGCAGTGCTGACCTTTTTAACCATCTTCCTAGGATGTCTTGCAACATACCTTCTTTTGGTAGCTGGTTCAGGACCGGGCGATACGTTCCTTACCCAGCTCTTCTCCTATCAAGAGCTCATAGCGGCCGTGATACTGGCATTGTTGACTGCGGCCATCGCAAGGGCCATTTTGGGCAAAGCGGAGAACAAGAACATGCTGGTGAACCCACTCAGGCTCGTAATGTTCGTCTTCTACGTGTTCACGGTGTGGCTCTTCTACTTGGCCAAGGCCAACATCGATGTTGCCTACAGGGTCATAACTGGCAGGATCAATCCGGGCATCGTCAGGATCAAGCCAGACCTCAAGACCGACCTGGGAAGGACGGTGCTCGCAAACTCCATCACTCTAACACCCGGCACCCTGACCATCGATATCGATGAGAAGAACGGGGACATGATCATCCACTGGATCAATGTTACCGAGACCAGGGACGAGAAAGAGAAGCTTAAAAGCGTCTGTGGACCCTTCGCAGATTGGGCAAGGAGGATAGCGGAATGACAGCGCTCGGAATGGGGGAGGCCATCCTTATAGGGGTATTGTTCCTGGGTATAGGTGTCATCATAGCTCTTCTCAGGCTCTTCCTGGGACCGACCTCACCCGACAGGGTGGTGGCCTTCGATACGATGAACACCCTGGTCGTCGGGATCATGTTAGGACTATCCGCCTTCTACGAACAGGTCGTCCTCGTGGACATCGCCATTGTCTACGCCCTGCTCTCCTGGGCGGCAACGCTGTTCATTGCCAAGTACATCGAGAACACCAAGGAGAAGGAGGGGTGAGAAGATGGACGTGATCACCATAGTGCTGCTTGTCCTAGTAGGACTGTCTGGATTCTTCTCCTTACTTGGAGTTATCGGACTGATGAGGTTCCCGGACGTATATACCAGGCTCCATGCCGCGACCAAGGGGACGACCTTCGGGATGCTGTTCATGGTCCTGGCCGTGATGGTCTATGGAGTGACCAGGTACCTGGAAGCCGAAACGGTGAACAAGGCATCGTTCATTGTCCTTGTGGTCCATACGTTCCTCGCATTAGTGGCCATCCTATTGACGAACCCGGTCGGCGCCCATGCCATAGCAAGGGCGGCCAGGAGGACCGGTATTGAACCTGAGAGAGCGGTCATTGATGAGTTCGAGGAGGTGAAGTGATGGAGGTATTCACCCTTCTCTATGATATGCTCCATGTCATCATACTCATTGCCATAGTCGCATCCGCCCTGATGGTGGTGATGATGAAGGACCTGATATCGGCAGCTATCGCAGCAGGGGCATGTTCCCTGCTCGTATCCCTTGAGTTCTTCATCCTCCAGGCCCCGGACGTGGCCATAGCGGAGGCCGGGGTCGGAGCGGTCCTCACAACGGCCATATTCATATTTGCCATAAAAGGCACCAGAAGGAGGGAGGAGCATTGACGTCGAATTGGCCCAAATTGGTCGCCCTTCTGGCGCTTGTCGGCCTCATAGCATTCGCCCTGTGGGAGATGAGGGATTTCGGCGACCCCATGGACGAGCATGACGGCGACGACATGACGGACGGACGGATCACCCTCCATAGCCGCGAGGACAATTCCACGGTCCAGGTCAACAGGACCTACATGGATGACATCTTCATAGGTACTTCCCAAAGCAATGAGACATCGACCAACAATGCCGTAACGGCTATAGTCTTCGATTTCAGGGGGTTCGATACCCTTGGTGAGGCGACGGTCCTCTTCTCTGCGGTTTGCGGGGTACTGCTCGCCCTAAGAGCGGCCTTTCCCAAGGCCTCATCCGAAAGGCCCAAGGGGGGTGGCGTAAGATGAAACAGATGTAGCCAGTCGTCCGGACCATCACCAAGATAGCGTTCGGTCCCATATTCATCTTCGGAGCATACATAATCCTCCATGGCCACTTGACACCCGGTGGAGGTTTCCAGGGTGGGGCCCTCATAGCATCTGTCCTATCACTCTATTTCGTAGCCTTCGGTGCCGAGAGATGGGGGAAGAAGCTCCTCTCCAA
>JBFYMY010000258.1:0-13027 GCA_041304645.1 Thermoplasmatales archaeon | reverse complement strand
GAACATATTCGAACCGGCCTGCTGTGATTTATCGGTGTTCCTACCGTTCTCGGCCTCCATATCGCAATCGAAGATGGTGATGGTCTCCCTGGATTGGAGGTCAACAGTCGCCTGACCCCCGCGATTCCCAACGGAGTTCTCGCCTGGCGAACCAGCATTGCCACCCCGAGAGGTGATACGTGTACCTTTTATCGACAGCTGTGAAGTGGATATCCTGAGCTTTGAATCACCGCCCTTCCCGGACGCGAGACCCACACCGCTAGCATCACCACCAGTACCCGCTTTAAGATCTATCCTGGACCTTGTGACCTCAAGCGTCTTACCGGGCCCGGTCGATATGGATACCTCCGCTTTTCCACCGTCACCGGCATAGGTTGTGGTCCCCCTGCCACCCAACTCGCCCTCTACGGATATCTGGGCATCCTCTATTATCATGTCCGTCTTACCGCTGTAAAGGAACAGGGTCGAAGGCCATCCATCCTCATCGTTCGGTTTGGGATCGGTTACGTTCCTTAGGGAAATGGATGCCTTCCTAATGAGTATCTCATCCGCCCAGACGCTCATGAGACCGTCCCTTATGGAAACAATGGCATTATCGACGTCGTTGCCCTGGATGATCAAGCTAGTGTTCAGCAGACCATCGGCACAGATCATCTGTTCTGCCGTCAGTGTGACATTGATTATCTCCAGACGGCCGTTGTCAACGAAGCTTACAATGTTGAACTGAGGGGAACCTGTTCTTTCATCGAACCTTATCGTTCTGTTCACCAGAAGGTCATTAAAAACCCTGGACGGTGGTTGTTCCGAAGGCCCTTCATCCGAGATACCGACGACCACCATGGACGACAATACCATCATGAGCAGGACCGGGACCGCCTGGAACTTACTTATCGGACCGTTCATATCATAACCTCCTACAACCTCTTCCTCATCGATAGGTCGGTGGCCTTGCTCCTGCTGGATGCATACTTTCTGTCGAAGAAGAGCACCAGAAGGAAGAACACTATCCCCATTACCATGAAGAGACCCATCATGATCCCCTGAAATAGCTCGATCGGATCGGAGAAGAGGACCGGCAGTGTGAGGACGAAGCTCCCGATCATGAAGCCGGTCGAGACCTGCTTCCACTTCTTGAACGTGTCCATCTCCATCCTTAGGTCTACTATCATCTTCTTCCTGATATAATCCTCATCTTCCAGGACAACATCCGACCTGTTGAATGCGTGGCCGCAGTACTTGCAGGTGATCGTGGACTGTCTGGTGTCCTCCAGCTGCTTCTCGCAACCTGGGCATTGAAGGAGACGCGTTCTCTGGACCATATGAATCGGCGTCCAAACAGGTACTTCGAATAAATATCTTTCTGAAGGCCCTTATAGTAGGCAAGGATACCCCTATCCTTCAAAAAGATTAACAAACCGCATTGCACTGACCGTTCAGGAGGTCCAAGATGGATTTCAGGACGTTCTTGAAGGGATCACGACCCCGCAGGATAGGTAGACCGATCGACCCGCGCCTGGAGGCCGCTAGGACCTGCCAGGATAGCCTTACCGCCCCCTGGATGGCCAAAGCAAAGGGAAAACAGGGGTTCGAACTGGCAGGGAACGTCCTTCCGACAAGGGACCTTATTGCCTCTGCCCTCTCCACCAATAGGTCAGACCTCGTCGAACTCCTCCTGAAGGCAATGGAAGACCCAGTTCCCCCTGTATCCGTGGACAGACCCACATATTATTCGAGAACGTCACCATCGGCCCTGCCCATACCCACATTCTTCAAGAGCGACGGCGGGCCTTACATCACCTCGGGCATCTTCCATGCTTCCTTCAATGGAAGGTCCAATCTTTCGTTCCACAGGATGATGTTCATGGGGAAGGACCGTTTCGCTGTCAGGGTCGTTCCCAGGCACCTCATGGCCCTCCTCAAGGAGGCAGAGAGGGCGGGTGAGAAGCTGAGGGCGGCCGTATCCATAGGCTGCGACGCCTCCGCTCTTCTAGCGGCATCCTGTTCGATGGCCTTCGGCCAGGACGAGCTCCATGTTGCATCCGCATTGAACATGGCCTCTGAGGGGGCCCCTTTGAAGGTCTTCGATGCGGACGGTCATGGTTCCCTGAGCCCCGTTGGCAGTGAGATCGTGCTCACAGGGGAGTTCTCGGGAGAGAGGGCGCCCGAGGGACCCTTCGTCGATATTACCTCGACCATTGACGACTCCGGACTTGACCCCGGAGAACCGGTCTTCAGGGTAAGGTCGGTCCTCATCCGGAAGGACCCCATATTCCATGTCCTTCTGCCAGGTGGTATGGAGCATTACCTGTTGATGGGGCTCCCCAAGGAACCATCCATCCTCCAATCCGTCAGAAAGGTGGTGCCCAAGGTACGAGCCGTAAGATTGACGGAAGGGGGATGCTGTTGGTTGCATGGGGCCGTATCGATACACAAGCAGAAGGAGGGGGACGGCATGAACGCCATCATGGCCGCCTTCACCGGGCACCCTTCTATGAAAAGGGTGCTTGTGGTCGATTCGGACATAGATGTGTTCGATGATGGCGCCCTCGAATGGGCCCTGGCGACAAGGTTCAATGCCGGGAAGGGGCTCCTTGTCGTACATGGGGCAAGGGGGTCCACCCTGGACCCGTCGGCCAGCTCCGTGGACGGCACGACCTCAAAGGTAGGGATGGATGCCACAATGCCCATAGGCCAGGGGCCCCTGTTCGAGCGGGTCACAGGATAGTAGATAACCATTAATATTCCTGTAGCGTCTATTCCCCTGTGCTGAGGAAGAGCGCCCTGTTCGTTATGGCCTCCCTTGTGACGGTGGTCATGCTGACCGCAACAACAGGCTGTTTTGATATGTACACCGCCAGGCGGATACTATTTCCAGACGATGAGAGGCCCTTGGTCTTCGTTCAGGGTACCATAGCACTGGTCAGTCACAACTTCACTGGACCGATCTATAGTGAGAACGTGACCGTGGGCGGACCCACGGTCCACAACAGCATAGATAACTTCATCATAGGCGATGGCGGGGCGAACCTGTCCATATTCGCTCTGGTCCATTTCATACCGGACCCTCAACCACTGGTCACGGTGGACGACCGCTATGTGGACGTCACCCTCATTAAGATGGAGGACAACGGTGAGCGAAGGACCCTGGCCCAGAAGAGGTACGCCCCCGAAGAGGCTGGCGGTGACCATGCCGAGGTCGTAAGAGAGCTCGACGGCATCGAACCCGGGCTCTATTCTCTCAGGGTCATAGGTAAGGGAACGGCCGAGCCGGGAACATCCCAGTACGATTGGTTCAAGGTCTTCGTTCTGGGGAGGTACTCCGACCGGTCGCACAACCACAACGCTCCGGAAGGGTCGAACCTGCCATGAGCGGGAAGAGATGCTCAAGGTGAGAGGTTCGACATCCTGGCCGGGTCCTTTGCCACTGTTCCCCTGCCGGTCCTCTGGACCTCGGCCGGTGCCTGCTTTATATGAACGACCCGCTGGGGGAACGGTATCTCTATGCCCTCGGAAGCGAACCTGTCGTAGATGGCCTCCCTCACCTCGCTCGCAATCCTCCATTGTTCGTTATGGTCCTTGACCCAGAACGTGACCATGTAGTTTATGGAGGAATCGGCAAAGGTCTTCAATCTGTAGAAGGACTGATGTTCGGTATCATTGAATATATCCTTGTGTGACCCAACGACATCCAGTAGCACCTGGCCAACCTTCCTGGGAGGGACGGAATAGCTGACCCCAACTTCCACAGTGACCCTGCCCAGCTGGTCTGGCTCGGACAGGTTCGAGAACATATAGTCCGATATCCTGTTGTTGGGTATGGTCACCAGCTGATTGGTGAGCGTGTGATGTAATCTGGTGGAGCGCAGTCCGATGTCCCTCACCTGATAGACCTTCTCATCCAACATTATCCAGTCGCCCTCCTTGAAGGGACGGTCCAGCATGATCATCACTCCTGAGAAGAAATTGGAAAGTGTGTCCTGAGCGGCGAAGGCTATGACAAGGCCGGCTATTCCCAAGCCAGCGACGAACACAGTGATGTCCACACCCAGTGAGTCGAGCAGCAGTATCACGGCCGTGACCCATATCACGACCGATATCAGTTTTCCCGCAACAGGGACCAGCACATCATCGGCCTTGGTCTCGGTCTTTGCCGAGAGGACCTTGATATAGACTATAATCACCTCTTTGAAGACCTTGCTGACCAGGTATGCCCCAACGATGATCAGTCCCGACCGATATATCCTGTCAAGGACCGACATCAGGCCTTCAGACAGGTCTAGCTGGCTCAGCGATATCAGGAGCCCGTAAAGTAGGACCACCAGAAGGACCGGGAAGCGGATTATCCGGATTATCTTCTTGTCCAGCTCCGTCTTTGTCCTGGCCGCTATCTTCATGGAGAGTCGGAAGAAGCCCCATATTAGGGCGGTACCAAGGCTCCATAGGAAGAAGACCAACAAGAACCTGACCAAAGGGGTCCTGTACTCCTTTGGTATCTCGCGAAGGGGAATTTGGACCCCATATACGTCTATGGTATCAGGCCTCTCATCCCTCTCGGCCTCCCTTATGACGTTCACCGATTCGGAGGAGGCGCTGAGCACATGCCCGGATCGGTTCCCATCGTCCAAGAGCAGTACCACGGCCGTCACATTGATCTTCATCCCACGCTCTATCCTCTCGGAGATGAATGGACCTATGAATGTGAGCTTAGGACCGTGAATGGAAGTGCCAGTTGACCTGAAGTAGAGCTCTGACATACCGGTCCGCTCATTGTACCATGAGGTCGATACGGTGTCCGTGACCTCCACAACATCACCGGGAGATAGCCCGGAATAGGTCATTGTGGTGGAGTTGTAGCTTTCGTACAGGGCCATCATATCGGGATAGTACCTTACCTCCGCGGACCTGGAGGAAACGGAGGGAGAGAAAGGTATCAGGAGGGAAAGCATGGCGAGTATCATTACCATCCTTCCCAGATATTGGTCCCGGGGCTCCATGGGATATGGATGGTCTTAACCCTTTTAACCTTTGTTCAGGACGGTCCATCCTCCCTTTTTCCCGGACCGATGTCCACTTCCTCCATCCGTTGAGGTAGGCCCCCCAATGCAGACCTGAGACCTGATAATGAATGCGGAGTGCCAAATGCCATCACGTCAAGGCCCCGGAGCAGCATTGCCCTCACATCCTCCGGCAGAGGGAGCTCGCTATCGCACCTCAGACCGCTCCTTCTGATGAGCGCCAGTGCTTCCATGTCCAGGGCGGCTATGCGCATTCCGGAACTTAGCTTCCTGCCTTTTGCGCCAGGCAGGTCCGTCACCTTGACCAAGAAGCTCCCACCCCCCGAACGGGCAGGTGTTATCTTCATAAGCCAAACGGACCCCGTTCTGAGCTCCATGACCCCCGAAAGCCCCGAAATGGGGACCATGCAGCCGTCCTCTGCGTCCATGTCGGATATGCCGGTCGATGGCCCTTCCCTGCCGCTCTGAGCGAAGAGCATGCCATCTTCCATGAACAGTGCGCATCTGTCCCCCTTGTGTATCCTACCCCTTGCCACAGCATCGGTCGAGCGAACGATGTCCAACCCCATTATGCTAGTATCCACGAACTCCTTGAGTGTCAGAAGCTCCCTATGGAGCATCTCCACCCCCTTCATGGTGGCTTTCGGTCCTTTTTTGGTCCTCTCTATGAGCCCCTCATCCTCCATGGTCCTGAGGTACAGCGAGGCGGCCTGAGGTGTTATCCCCATAGGTCCCGAAAGGGCCTTCTGGTCCCTTGGAGCGTCCAGGACCGCCCTGAGGAGGATGAGCATCCTTGTGGTCCGTCCCTTGTTCCTGAGAAGCTCCATGGTCATGCCTCGAAAAACGTATTATAGCCGAAAGGGTCTATGGACTCAAAGGCACTTGATAATAATAAAGTTTACTTGATTCATACTAAATGAAAATGAAAGGGACCGAGGTGAAAGAAAATGGAGCCGCTAGGGCATTCCCCCCAAGGATGGATGAAAGTGACCGTAGCATCCCTTCTGCTCTCGATGATGGCCATTTCCGTCCTTTGCGCAGGATGCCTCAATGATGACGGGAATGGCGTCCGTTACAAGGACGACATGGGCGACACGATAACGCTGCATTATGAGCCCATGAGGATAGTGACCCTCAGCCCGGCCCTAACGGAGATCGTCTTCCTTCTGGGAAAGGGGGACAGGATATGCGGACGCGACAGCGCATGCAACTATCCCGCGGAAGTGGAGGACATACTTATCGTGAGCACCTGGCAGGGTCCGGACCTGGAGAGACTTACCCATCTAGAGCCTGACCTGGTCCTCATGGACAGGACCCTGGACCAGAGCGGTGAGACCTACAATGGCATCACGGGATTGGGCATACCGGTTTACAGGGTCTATCCAAGGAGCGTCGCTGACATTATGAAGAACATAGAGGACATAGGCAACCTGTTAGGGGCCGAAAGTGAGGCGGATAAGGTCGTTGAAGGATTGAAGAGCAGGACCGATACGGTAATAGAAGGGGTTGCGGCAATAGAGGCCTCCAGGAGACCCATGGTCCTGCACGTCGTTTACTACGACGGGACATCGGACCCCTGGACAGCTACGGGGTCTACCTTTTCCGGTGATCTGATAGTGATGGCAGGCGGTTCGAACGCCGTCAGCGATACAGGTGGTATGTACGTCCAGGTCCCTGTCGAGCGTTTGATATCGTCCGACCCCGACATCATCTTGACATCGCAGAGCGGAACATGGCCGACGTTATCGAGATCGACCATACTCTCCGATCCCTCATGGAGGGACATAACGGCTGTCAAGAACGGGCGGGTGTATGATGTGGAGGGGGATTGGATGGACAGGCCAGGACCCAGGTGCATAGAAGGATTGGAACTGGTCAACGAACTGGTCATGAACGTTACGGGTGGCGGATGATGGCAAGGGTAGGCCGTGCGATCATCTTCCCGGGGCTGCTTCTGCTCCTTCTGGTCTCCGTGGCACTTGCAACGGCGGTCGGACCGGTCAATATCCCCTTATCCAACATCTTCAAGGCCCTCATCTCGCCGATACCCTTATTGGGACCCCTTGTCGGGGAACCTCCAGGGTGGGTAATTACCGTCGTCTGGAGGCTTAGGCTCCCCGTTGCGGCCATGGCTTTGTTCGTCGGGGCGGGCCTCTCGGTGTCCGGGGCCGCCATGCAGGGACTGTTCAGGAACCCTCTGGTGGACCCGTTCATAATAGGTATCTCCGCTGGGGGTGCGTTCGGTTGGGTGCTCGCTCTGACCCTGACCCGTGACCTTGAAGGTGTTCCGATCTATGCTGTTCGGGCCCTTTTCAGCTTCATCTTCTCACTCCTTGCCGTCATAGGGGCATATACCGTAGCAAAGGCCGGGGGGCGGCTACCGCTCAACAACCTCCTCCTTGCCGGAATAGCCGTTTCTGCCACCCTCACCTCCGTGACCCAGGTGATCATATACATGTTCTCGGAGACACCTTCCCAGCTGATATTCTCCCTCATGGGCTCATGCTCCAACTCCCTGTGGGAAGAGGTGGCGATAGTTGCCCCGGTGGTGTTGGTGGGCACGGCCGTACTGATGGCCCTTTCAAGGGACATAAATGCCCTATCCTTCGGAGAGGACGATGCCAGGGGATTGGGGGTGAACGTGGAGAGGAGCAAGGCTGCGGTCCTGGGCCTATCCTGCCTGGTCAGCGCTGTTTCCATACCCTTTTGCGGTATGATAGGTTTCGTTGGACTGATAGTACCTCACGCAGCAAGGAGGCTGTTGGGCCCCGACAACAGGACCTTGCTGCCAGCATCCGCCCTGCTAGGCGCCTCTTTCCTGGTCCTGTGCGACCTGATATCCAGGTCGGCACTGGATATCACACTTCCCCTTGGAATGGTCACGGGTGTCCTGGGCGGCGGTTTCTTCCTCTATCTGCTCGCGGTTAAAAGGAGGGCACCTGCATGATAAGGGCGTCCGGACTGATAGCTGGCTATTCCAGCGATGTTCTGGTCCTTGACGGCGTTGACCTCACTGTCAGGAGGGGGGAGCTCCTGGGCATCATGGGGCCCAACGGTTCTGGGAAGACCACGCTCCTCAGATGTCTCTATGGGTCCATCCTTCCGTTCAAGGGGGTCGTTGAGCTCGATGGATGCGATATAGGGACCCTGCCCAGCAAGGATGTTGCAAGGAGGATAGCGGTGGTCCCTCAGGAGACCGAGCCAGGGTTCGATTTCAGGGTGTGGGAGGTGGTCACTATGGGGCGTTATCCCTGGATGGGATGGTGGCGCAACGGCAGGAACGGCCATTCCGCTGCAGTGACCGAGGCATTGGAAAGGATAGGCATCCACCATCTGAGGGATAGACCTATGTCCGAACTGAGCGGGGGGGAGAGGAGGCTGGTCTATCTAGCCCGCTCCCTTGCCCAATCGACCCAGGCGCTGCTCCTGGACGAGCCGACCAGAGGCCTGGACGTCCGACACGCGCTCTCGATCATGATGACGCTCAAGCGCCTTTGCAGGGACGATGGACTTGCTGTTGTCGCCGTGCTCCACGATCTTGACACGGCCCTTAGGTACTGCGACAGGGCCATCCTCCTCAAGGACGGAGGGGTGGTGTCCCGGGGCGTTCCGGAGGATGTCCTTTCGACCGAGAACATGAGTACGGCGTTCGGTGTGAGCTCATCGATCCACAGGTTCGAAGGCAGGATGCACCTGGAGGTCCTCGGGTAATTTCGTCCCCCTCCCAGCGGCCCCCTATAATAAGGGGTACCCCTGGTCATTGGGAGATCAACGGTGATAACGGCCATGAATCCCTTCTGCGATAGATGCGGGTCCCTCATGAGGACCGATATGTCGAGCGGAGAGGCCCGCAGGGTCTGCCCACGGTGCGGGCCATCGCACCGTGACGGTCCGGTTCCACCGCAGGGCACGATACCAAAGGGCGTCGAACTGAGGGACGGTCATGACAGGTTCGCCTTGAAGAGGGGTGTGAGCCCAAGGAGCTCCAGGTTCGGAGAACGGTTCGTTCACGGACGGAACGGTGAGCATGATGGGGGCGGCGTCAATGCCTCTGTGGCATCGGTCCCTTACATTGCATCGCAGGATGGTCCCAAGTCCCCGGGACCGGTTGGAAGGACGGCAATGCAACAGGCCCCCGCATTCTTCCCTTTCGACCTGGTGAGGCCGGGTCAGAACGAGTTCATGCAGGATGCGCGCAGGTCGGCGGAAGAGGGTCTATGCCTTCTTGCGAACGTTCCTACTGGCCTGGGAAAGACCGCAGCCTCCCTCTCGGCATTCCTGGAGGTCGCCCTCCCCCAGAACAAGCTTGTCACTTTCCTCACATCCAAACAGTCCCAGCATTCCATAGCGGTCGATACCATGAGGAGGTTGAAGGCCAGGACCAGGAAGGCCCTCAAGGTAGTTGACATGACATCGAAACAATCGATGTGCCCCAGGGAAATATCGCACCTCCCTCACTCGAGCTTCAACTTCGCCTGCAGGATACAGACAAAGGACCAGACCTGCCCTTACGGCAAACCCCCTCCCCGGACCCTGGTCCAGGCCATCCTGTCGGAGGTCCACGATGTCAACTGGATAGTCGATGAGAGCGCCAGGATGAAGGTCTGCCCCCACAGGGCCGCCCTTGAGGCATCAAGGGAAGCGAACGTCCTCATCTGCGACTACAACCACATCTTCTCCGATCTGTCCACCATGGTCCTCTCCGGAATAGGGAAGGACATCTCGGACATAATGGTCATTGTCGATGAGGGGCATAACCTTCCGGACAGGATCCGGTCCCAGGGGTCGAACGACCTCTCCGTTCGGCTCGTCCAGGACGCCATAGATATCGTCAGGGGTACGCCCACCCTCTCGCTGCCCCTTGCAGCGCTAAGGGACCTGCTCATGGGTAAGGCCGGAAAGGACGTGAGGGGGCCCTGGGAGCTGGAACTTGATAAGAAGGCCTTCATTTCGGAGCTCAAGAGCGCTGTCGAGGGGGCCCTTGACAGGCCTTTGGACCCCGTCACCCTTCCAGAGCTCCTCATAGATGCCTCCAAAAGGCGGGGGCTGCCCGAGGACGAGGACCCGCTTCTGCTCATATCAGAGCATCTCGAAGGCCTCTTCGAGCTCAGACCGTCGCACCTGCTCTTCCTGCAGGTCCCGGACGGCAGGAGCGTGGAATCCCTCAGGCTTTCATACAAGGACCTGGACCCTTCTGACATCTCTGCCCCGGTGCTCAGGTCCTGCAGTGCCTCGATCATCATGAGCGGGACCCTCTCTCCCCCCGGGATGTTCGGTGACGTGCTCGGTGTCCCAAGGGACAGGAGGATGGAACGGGTCTATCCCTCCCCGTTCCCGAGGGAGAACAGGCTGGTCCTCCTTGATGGGTCCGTAACGACCGCATACACGTCAAGGAACGAGAACATGTTCAGGGTAATGGGCGAAAGGGTCGTATCGTTGACCGGTAGGTTCCCGGGGAACGTGGCCGCCTTCTTCCCCTCCTACGGCCTCATGAACGAGGTCAAGAAGAACCTGTGGGGCTGCCCCAAGAAGTTGCTCGTCGAGGAAAGACAGATGGGGCGTCAGGAGAAGGATGGCATCATACGGGAGCTGGAAAGGTCAAAGGAAGGGGGCGGGGCCCTTCTGCTGGCCGTTATGGGGGGGTCACTTTCGGAAGGGGTGGATTACAAGGATAACCTCCTCTCCGGTGTCCTTGTCATCGGGCTTCCGTTCGCCCCGCCCACGCTGGAGATAAAAGCGTTGAGGGGGCTTTATAGGGGCAAGTTCGGTGCGGTCAAGGGCGATGAGTATGCTTACGTCTATCCCGCGGTCAACAGGGTGCTGCAGGCAGCCGGTCGTTCCACCAGGTCGGAGAGCGACCGCTCCGTCATCGTGATGATGGAGAAAAGGCTCTCCGACGAGAGGTATCTGAAGTTCCTCCCCCCCGAAGCATACCCCCGGACCATGCACGGAAGGCCCCTTGAATCCGTGATAGATTCATTCTTCTCTTGAACGATACGTCCCTGTGCGGGTCACTCCAGGTTCTTCTCCTCCAGGGCCTTAATGAGCCGGACCATGGTCCTGTTGAGGGGGGCCTTGGACCCCATCTCCTCCGCCTTCGCACATATGGCCCCGTTGATGGAATCCACCTCGGTCCTCCTCTTCCTTCGGATGTCCTGGTACATGGATGAGACATTGCGTCTGGTCCTCAAGGCCACGCTCATCGTTCGCTCCACCATCTCCTCCTCGGTCAGGTCCAGGCCATGGAGATTGGCTATGGCCACACCCTCGGCGATGAGGTCCCTTGCCGTCTCGTTGACGCCCGCATCCTCTAGTATCACACCGTTCCGCTTCCCTAGCAAGGCCGTGAGCGGATTGATGGCGGAATTGATCACGGTCTTTGCCCACAGCTCCCTGTTGATGCAGGTCGTCGTATCCACATCTATGCCAGCTTCGGTGAACATGCCGGCTATCTTCAAGATCCAATCCTGGGGGTCCCTGCCCCGGGATGTGCCGCCGTAATGCCCTATGATAGTCTCCCCGGTCCCCGCATGCTTCACCAATCCAGGTCCCTTATAGGTCACCCCATGACAGGTGATGCCGCCTATCACCTCTGCGGCGAGCCCGTTGCTCTCTATGTACCTTAAGAGCTTTTCCTCGTTGTCCAGGCCGTTCTGCAGAGAGAGGATGGAGGTACCTTCAGCTAGAAGGGGATAGAGCGGGTCCAGGGCCATCTCCGTGTTGTACGATTTGACGCATAGCACGACAAGGTCGAACTTTGCCCCTTTGGAGATGAACTCGGAGGCCCTCGGGTGGAACTCACCCTTGGTGACGCCCTCTATCCTCAGTCCTTTTCGGTTCAATACCCAGACCTGCTCGGGCCTGCCCAATATGGTGACCTCATGGTACCCGGAGAGCAGGCCTCCGATGAGACTGCCCAGCGCTCCTGCACCAATGATGAGGACCTTCATTTCGACAGAGCCCCCCCAGCTATCGCGCCCATCACACCTTCCCTTACCTCATCTATCGAGCGGTTGCCATCAACATCCCTCACAAGACCACGCGCCCTGTAATGTTCCAGCAAGGGGGCGGTCTGGGACCTGTAGACGTCCATCCTCTTCTTCACTGTCGCTTCCTTGTCGTCATCCCGCTGATAGAGGGCCGAGCCGCAAAGGTCGCATTTGCCCTCGACACTGGGCCTCTTCTCCTCCACATGATAGGCAGCTCCGCATTGGCACATCCGCCTGCCCGTTATCCTCTTCAACAGCCTCTCCTCGTCCACCGCTATGTTGACGACGAGGTCCAGGTCGGTTATTGCATTCAGGGCCTCTGCCTGGGGGATAGAACGCGGGAATCCGTCGAGAAGGAACCCGTCCCTGCAGTCATCCTTGACGAGGCGCTCCTTCAGCATGCCCAGGACCACCTGGTCGGGGACCAATGCACCTCTGTCCATGTAGGACCTTGCCATCTTCCCGAGCTCCGAACCGGTCTTCGACTCGGCCCGGAGCAGGTCGCCTGTCGATATCTGGGGAATGCCCAGCTCCATACTGACAGTCTTGGCCTGCGTGCCCTTACCAGCCCCGGGGGGGCCGAAGATAGCGAGCTTCATGAAGAGGGCATAGGCCGAGATAAAGATAAAAAGATGATGGCTATCATAAAATATCTGTACAAAAAAAAAGGGGCCCGAAGGCCCCTTTCATACATAGCTTCTGTTCACTGGGCCTGAGGCGGAGAATACTGCATCGGTGCAGGGGCGGCCTGGTACGTTCCTGCGGGTGCCGGCTCAGCCGTGGGTTGTGCCTGAACTGCGGCCTCAGGTGCCGGTGGCAGGGTCCTGTCGGACGGCACCACGGGGGTGGCCGTCGGCAGAGCTGGCCCGGCCGCACCGGGCAGCATCGCGCCCTGCGTCATCGGAGCGATATAGGCTGTCGTGGTTATCTGGTCCCAGGAAACTGAAGGCATTATCCTCCTCATGTTCCTCACGGCCTTGATCCTCTTAACGGCCCTGTCCTGCTTCGACCTTGCAATGACCA